>JBGTCW010000297.1:0-6280 GCA_041748635.1 Ilumatobacteraceae bacterium
ACCGGGGACGACGGCGCCGCCGACCACGGCGCCGCCGACCACAGCACCGGGGACGACCGCACCGCCGACCACGGCGCCGCCGACGACTCCCGAGACGACAGTTCCGCCGGTCGATCCGACACTGCCGACACTGCTCGAGGCGCTGCGCGACGCACCGCAGTATTCCGACTACGTGCGCCTGCTCGAAGCAGCTGCGTTCCCGGCCGACTTCGACCGACTCCAGTCCTACACGCTGTTCGCACCGACGAACGACGCCTTCGCCGAAGCTGGCTACGACATCGACGAGGTCATCGCGGACGCCGATCCGACGCTGCTGTTCCAGGTGTTGACCGACACCATCGCGCTCGGACGTCTGCAACTCGCCGATCTGGGCGACCCGATCGAGATGCTGAGCGGGAACAGCTTCCCGGTCGTCACCGACGGCACGGAGGTGACGATCGACGCGCTGCCGGTCGTCGGACCGCCGATCGTGGCGAGCAACGGCATCATCCACGGACTCGGCGCGCTTGCTCCGCTCTGACGCTGCTGGTGTGGTCTGATGTCGAACGCGCGCGCTGTAAGTTAACGTTGCAGCGTGGTCGCCGCCGTTCGTCGCCTGATGCTGACCTCGCTGATGCTGTCGCCGGCGGTCGTTGCGTGTGGTACCGACACCCCCTCCGCCGAGACCCCGTCGACCCCGAGTCGCACGATCGAGATCATCGCTGCGGAGTACACGTTCAACGGCGAACCCGGAGTGATCGTTGCGGGTGACACGATCGAGTTCGTCCTCGAGAACGACGGTCAGATCGATCACTCGCTCGAGGTCCTGTCGGATACGGGGAGCTCGCTCGGTGTGACGGCGGACATCCCGGCAGGTGCGAGCGGTTCGGTCACGGTCACGTTCGACGAGCCCGGCGTGTATCGCCTCATCTGTGACATCGACGATCACTTCAGCCGGGGCCAGGCGGGGACCATCACGGTCACCTGACGAGTCGGCCCCATTCCGTTCGCGTTGCAGTTCGGATGGAGTGGGCCTTCCGGACTGCAACGCGAATGGGGTTCTGGGTTCGCACGGTGCCACCCTGGGGCCTGCGAGGACGGCCCCGATTAGGCTTTCGTCGATGTCTCGCCGGGCGCTTGCCGTGTTCGATCTCGATCGGACACTGATCACCTCGTCGTCGGCGACGGTGTTCCGCAAACATCTCGCAGCACACGGTCTCGGTGGCGGCCACGACCTGCCGCTCGTGGACGTGCTCACGAAGTTCTACGAACAGTTCGGCGAGACCTGGCTCATGATGCAGCCCGCCCGGCTGTCGAGTCGTGCGGCCAACGGGTGGAACGTCGCCACGGTCGAGTCCGCCATGCAGGAAGCGGCCGTGGAGCTCGCCGACATGCTGCTGCCTGGTGCTCGCAAGGCGATGGACGAACACCGAGCCGCCGGGCACCGCCTCGTGATGGCCACCACATCTCCGCTGGCGTTCGTGAAGCCGTTTGCGGATCGCATCGGTTTCGACGACGTCGTGGCGACCCAGTGGGAGCGCACCGCCGGACCGGACGGCGAGGAGGTCTTCACCGGTCAGATGACCGGATCCTTCGTGTGGGGCCGCTCGAAAGCCGACGCCGTCGCGATCTGGGCGAACGAACACGACGCCAACCTCGCCGAGTCGTGGGCCTACAGCGATAGTTACTTCGATGCGCCGTTGCTGGCGAATGTGGGGCACCCGGTCGTCGTGAACCCCGACCTGCAGATGCGGGTCACCGCCACGATCCGCGGCTGGAAGGTGGTGCACTTCGATCGATCTGATGGTGTCTCGAAGATCCTCGGCCGCGAACTACAGGAGTGGGGCCGCCCGCTCATGCGCCAGGAGATCGTGACACCGAACGCGCGGATCGAGTTCGTCGGCCTCGACAACGTTCCCGCGTCCGGCCCGGCGATCCTGGTGTTCAATCACCGGTCGTACTTCGACCCTCTCGTGATGGGTCTGGTGATCGCCAAGGCCGGTCGCAATGTCCGTGGGCTCGGCAAGAAGGAAGTGTTCGACGTGCCGATCATCGGACGACTGATGAAGGCGTCCGGTGGCATCCGAGTCGACCGCGGCACTGGATCGGACGAGCCCCTCGACGCAGCGATCGCCGCGGTCGAGGCCGGCGAGTTGCTGATGATCGCCCCGGAAGGGACCATCCCGCGTGGGCCGGCGTTCTTCGATCCTGTGTTGAAGGGACGGTGGGGGGCTGCACGAATCGCCGCGGCCACCGGCGCCCCGGTCATCCCGGTGGGCCTGTGGGGCACTGAGAAGGTGTGGCCGCGCAACGCTCGGCTGCCAAGGATGTCGCTGACTGATCGTCCCCTCGTGACGGCCTCGATCGGTGCGCCGGTAGATCTCACCCACCGCAGCGCCGACGCCGACACCAAGAAGATCATGAAGGCGATCAGCGCGCAGCTGCCCCGGGAAGCCCGCAAGCGTCGGATTCCGACACCCGAGGAGTTGGCGCGCACCTATCCATCCGGTTACCGAGGTGATCCCGAGGCCGAGTTGGATCGCCGCCCGGGCACCGACACCTGACGCGAAGAAAGACGACCATGGCCGAAACTCGAGAACGCGAATCGCGGTTCAGTGACCGCATGTCCGACCACGAAGCGCTGATGTGGAACGTCGAGAAGGACCCGTGGCTCAACCCGAGTGGCGCGTCGCTCACCGTCCTGCAGGGCAAGGTCGACGACGAGCACTTCCGTCGAACGATGCGGCGCGCCGTCGCCAAGATCCCTCGTCTACACGAACGCGTCGTTCCCGGCCTCGGTCGGCTGGCGCCACCGGCATGGGTGCCCGATCCCGAGTTCGACATCGACTTCCACGTGCGCCGGATGCGTTTGCCGAAGCCGGGCACCGAGCGCCAATTGTTCGATCTCGCCGCGCAGCTGTACCAGGAGCCACTCGATCGCACTCGACCGTTGTGGCGGTTCGTGCTGATCGATGGACTGAAGGGCGGTCGGTCGGCGATCTGGGCCATCGTGCACCACGCCGTCAGCGATGGCATCGGCCAGCTTCGTATGGCGGAGATGTACCAGCAGTTCGAGCCCGATTCCCCCATGCCCGACGACATCGATCTCGACACGATCGTGTCCGATGCAGTCGAGGCGCATCATGCAAAGCAGCTCGGCGGCGACCTCACCGACGGGTTCCCGAACGCCGTCGGTCAGACGCTCGCTCACCTGGTCCGGCGCCAGCTCGGTGTGGCACGGCGGGTCGCCGGCGAAGTCGTCATCTGGCCCGCCGACCCGAACCGGGCGAAGGACACGATCGAAGGTGCGGTCGAGACGGTGTCCTCGACGCTCGGAGCGCTCACCGGCTCGGGCAACGAGGTCGAGGGCGGATCGCCGTTGTGGAAGCAACGCTCACGTCACCGTCAGCTCGAACACGTGTCGGCGCCGCTCGACGAACTCAAGGCGGCAGCCAAGCGAGTCGGCGTCACGGTGAACGACGTGTTCCTCGCCGGCATGGTCGAGGGAGCGGTGCGCTATCACGCGGCCCGCGACGTCGAGGTGGACGCGTTCAACACCAGCTTCGTGCTCAGCACCCGAACGGACAGCGCGATCGGCGGGAACTCGTTCACGCCGGTACCGGTGCAGATCCCCGGCACGCCAATGACGTTGGCCGAACGCGTCGCCGACGTCCACGCCCGTCTCGCTGCGAAGCGCGAGGCGATGGCCACGAGCGGCGGGGGAATGAGCGCGCTCTCCGGCGTCGCGAACTGGTTGCCCACGTCCGTGATCACGCGCGCGGCGCGTGCCACGGCCGCCAAGATCGACTTCGCCACTTCGAACCTGCGCGGCGCGCCAATCCCGTTGTACGTCTCGGGCGCACGGGTGTTGCGCATCGTCACGATGGGCCCGGTCGCGGGAACCGCCTGCAACGCCACGGCGTTGAGCTACGAGAACAGCTTCGACATCGGGCTGTTCATCGACCCGACCGCGATCGAGTCGCCCGGCGACTTCCGAGACGCCGTTGCCGCTGCGTTCGACGACGTTCTCGCTCTGTAGCAGCGCGTACGGTCGACGCCTATGCACGTCTCGCAACTCTGGCGCTACCCGGTGAAGTCGATGATCGGCGACCGGGTCGACTCGATCGAACTCGACGAACTCGGCATCGTCGGCGACCGGACGTGGGCGGCGCGCGATCTCGAGCGTGGAGGTATCCGAGGGGCCAAGAAGATCGGCTCGCTGATGCGCCTCGCCGCACGAGATGTCGACAACGGACACGTCGAGATCACGTTGCCCGACGGATCGACCGTGCGCACGAGCGATGCTGACGTCGACGAGCGGTTGAGCGCAGCGCTCGATCAGCGCATCCGACTCGAGCGGTTGCGGCCGGCCGACGATCTCGATCACTACCGACGCGGTGGGCCGGACTCCGACGACGTGATGGCGGAGTTGCGCGGCGTCTTCGGGCGTGACGACGATGAGCCGCTGCCCGACTTCTCGGTGTTCCCGCCGATCATCGCCGAGTTCGAGTCGCCCCCCGGCACGTACTACGACGTCTTCCCGCTGATGGTGATGACCGAGGCGGCGTTGGCGGCGCTGGCGGTCGCGCTACCCGGCTCGAACGTCGACGTCCGTCGGTTCCGACCGTCGCTGGTCGTCGCAACCGGTGACGATGCCGCGGACGCGTCGACACCCGGTCACCCCGAGTTCGACTGGAGCGGTCGACGAGCGACGATCGGGTCGGCGACGATCGAGTTCGGCGCGCCGTGTCCGCGCTGTGTGATGGTCACCCGCGAGATCAGCGACGACATCCCCGCCGACCGGGCGGTCCTGCGCCACATCGTGCGCGACCTCGACCAGAACCTCGGCGTCTACGCGACGGTCGTCGTGCCCGGCGCAGTCGCCGTCGGCGATCAGCTCTCGTTCATCTGAACACCCGAACGTCGAGCACGATCGCCATCACGGCGGAGGTCCCGGACGACCAGGCTCACCCGAGAAGGCCATCGTGGTCGTAGCCGAGGATCTCGTCGTCCGACCGGACGTCGAGCCGAGGAACACCACGGCCGGCGTCGCCGATGGCGAGGAGCCGCTCGACCACGTCGGAACGATGGACTTGCTGGCGTTCGAGCCGCTCGCGCAGCGCCACGGTGACGGCATCGGTGAGCGACTCGCCGGTGACCCGCGCCAGCTCACGAGCGAGTTGGTCGGCCTCGGCACTCTTGATGCTCAGCACCATGAGTGGAATGGTATCTGCCGAGGTTGACCGGTGGAGGCGAGCAGAGGAGGATGGCCCATCACGCAGCTGTCGGGTACGAACGGGTCATCACGAGCGTGCCCCGCCTGACCACGATGGTGCCGACGGGGTAGGACGAGCAGACCTCGTGGATGCAGTCGAGGTGCTCGTCGATGATGGCTTCGATCAGGTCGTCGACGTCGTCGTCAGGATCGAACGAACCGTCGTGCGCGCGGTCGTGCGAGCGCTCGAGTGCCGCTTCCTCGAACAGCTCGATCCAGCCGCCACGATCGAGCCAGTCGAACACGGCGTCACGCAGATCGTCCTCCGTGACGCCGGGCCGGTCGACGACCATCGCCGTCGTGGTGGCGAAGCCGCTGGCGAGGCCGGGGAAGCCGCGATTACACCCGCAGCGCTCGCCGGACGCGCACTCGGCCGCCAAAGGCGTGACCAGCTCGCCTTCGACGGTGAAGCTGTAGTCGTCGGAATGCGTCCCCTGCAGTTCGTTCGTGGCGACCAAGACCAACATGTCGTACTCCTCTGATGATCGGATCCGCTGGGCGTGCGGAAGCTCGATCTCAGTGTGAACGAAGGGTGTGCCACAGTTGCTGGACCAGGCGGGTTCGGAGCGATGAGCGAGACCCGCACATACGGGGTGCTCCGCTCATCGCAGGGCGTGGCTTCACCCGATCGATGAGCGAGACCGGCAGATACGGGGTGCTTCGCTCATCGCAGGGCGTGGCGTGACCCGTGTGATGAGCGAGACCGGCACGGACGGGGACTGAGCCGCCGCAGCGTCGATCAGTTGGTGGCGGCTGCGTCCGAGAGTGCGTCGGCAGCGTCGTCCGCAGCGTCGGCCGCGGCATCCGCAGCCTCGTCGGCCTGATCAGCGGCCTTGTCGGCGACGGGGTGGATCTTGTCCTTGACCGTCGCTTGTGCCTGCTGCGCGGTCTTGGCGACCGTGCTCGTGGCCTTCTTGGCGCTGGTCTTGACGTCGTCTCGTCGGAATGCGTTCGCCGCGGCGGCGGCAGCACCGAGGATGGCAAGGAGGAGGAGCAGCTTCTTCATGGTGGTCTCCTGAAGTGTGG
>JBGTCW010000298.1:0-3247 GCA_041748635.1 Ilumatobacteraceae bacterium
GCCGGCGCGATTACTCGACTGGCGCCTTCCAGCGATTGAGGTAGGTGATGTCGCTCGCCGGGCGGCGGGGAGCGGGACTGAACGAATCGCCGGTGTAGTAGCCGACGGCGAGCAGACACACCTGCGTCACCGATGGCGGGATGCCGAGCAGCTCGGCAACTTCCGCTTCGTGCTCGAGATGGAATGTGGTCCACGCCGAACCGATGCCCCGCGATCGGGCGGCCAGTTGGAAGCTCCACACACCCGGCAGCACCGAGCCCCAGTACCCGGCGTACGCGCCGGTCGAGGCGCCCGAGGGCACGCGGTCGAGACGCATCGCCAACACGAGCGCAGGCACCTCGTGCAGATGGTCGACGAGGAACGTCGCCGAGTCGATCACCTTGCCCGTCCGACCGTCGGCCGGCGCCTCGGAGTTCGTCGCGAGGTACGGGCGTCCGACCGCAGCGAAGTACTCGGCGATCTTGGCCTTGGTATCGGCATCGTCGATGATCATCCATCGGTTGCGTTCGAGGTTGCCGCCCATCGGCGCGTGGCTCGCGAGGTCGATGCACTCGAGCAGTTCCTCGTACGGCACCGGTCTCGTGAGATCGAGACGTTTGCGGACCTGCTTGGTGGTCGTCAGCAGACGGTCGGTCTGGTCGAGATCGAATCCGGTGGTGGGGTGCAGTGCCATCGAACCAGAATGGCATTCGTCGGTCGCCGCGGCGCTACGTTGCGCGCGTGAACACGACGTCCGCAGCAGCGGCCAACGCCCCGAGCCCGTCGCAAGCCGAGACCCGAGAGCTGTCGCGCGGCCTGATCGGCGCCGGGATCGCCGTGTGCGCGTGGTCGACCGGGACCATTCTCGCCAAGTACATCGATATGGGCAGTCTCGCGATCGGCTTCTACCGGTTCGCGTTCTTCGGCCTGGCCATCGTCATCTGGATGCGGCTGCGAGGCACCCCGTTCCGGTTGCGCATCATTCGCGATTCGATGTGGGGTGGCCTCGCGCTCGGCGCCGACATCGCATTGTTCTTCTCGGCGGTGAAGCTCACCAGCATCGTCAACGCCACGATCATCGGTTCGATGCAGCCGGTGGTCGTCGGCGTGATCGCCGCACGATTCTTCGGTGAGCGGATCGGCCTGCGCAACGTCGCGTGGTCGCTCGTCGCGCTCGCGGGAACCGTCGTCGTGGTGGCAACCGGGGCCGACGACGGCACCAGTGACCTGCGCGGCGACCTCCTCGCCATGGCGGCAATGCTGTCCTGGAGCGCCTACTTCATCGCCTCGAAGAACTCGAAGCGAACAATGACCTCGACCGAGTTCACTGCCGGCACGTCACTGTGGACCATGGCGATCTGCGCGCCGCTGGGGTTTGCGTTCGGTCAGGACATGTCATGGCCATCGGCCGCCAACTGGGGCTGGCTCGTTCTGATGGCAGCAACGTCCGGGCTGATCGGCCATGCGATGATGAACTGGTCGCTGGTGCGAATTCCGCTCTGGGTCGGATCGACCTTCACGTTGCTGATCCCCGTCTTCTCCGCACTGCTCGCCTGGGCCGTGCTCGGCGAAACGGTCACGATCGCCCAAGGTGTCGCCATGGCCGTCGTGGTCGGTGCTCTCGCCGTCGTGGTCCGCAACCAGTCCCAGCCCGCCCCTCCCTTCCCCGTTCCCACCCCCACCCCAACCCCAACACCCACCCCCACCCCGTTCGCGTGACACTTCCGACGGGCTGGTGCGTCCGAACTGCAACGTGAACGAAGAGGCCCGGCGCCCAGCACCGTTCGCGTTGCAGTCCGGATGACCCGCCCCGTCGGGAGTGCGACGCAAACGAAGCGGGGGATACGGTGCGGGCGTGTTCGACGCGAGTGGGGTGGAGGTGTTGGGGTACGCGGCGTCGGCCCTGGTGGTGCTCGCGCTCACGATGACCTCGGTGGTGCGGCTGCGGTTCATCTCGCTGCTCGGCTCGGTCACCTTCTTGACCTACGGCGTCCTCATCGAGGCGACGCCGATCGTGATCACCAACGCGTCGATCGCCGTGATCAACGTGTGGTTCCTCCGCAAAGAGTTCGCAGCGGGAGCCCCGCGCGGTCGCGACCTCGGGGTGTCGCGAATCCGCCCCGACTCGCCGTTTCTCGCCGACTTCGTCGCGTTCCATCTGAGCGACATCCACCGGTTCCAACCCGACTTCCGCCTACCGGTTGGTGACGACGTCGTCACGCTGTTGCTCAACCGTGACGGACTGCCCGCCGGGCTACTGATCGGGCGTCGGAGCGGATCGACGCTCACCATCGACCTCGACTATGTGCTCGGAGCGTTCCGCGACTCGCGCCTCGGACACTGGTTGTACGGTCCCGGCGCAGAGGTGTTCCGTGCCGACGGGATCGATCGGCTCCGGAGTGCCGGCACCACCGACACGCACCGCAAGTACCTCGCCCGCGTCGGCTTCCAGCCGTCGCCCACCGATCCGGACGTATACGAACTCACCCTTTGACCCTCCCCCGTTCACGTTGCAGTCTGGAAGGACCGCCCCGTCCGAACTGCAACGCGAACGCTCGGGATCAGGCGACGAGGTTCTGCCTTCGCGGCGGCATCTCGGACTCGGCGACGTGGATCTGGTGCGGAACTGAAGGAGCCACCGTCTCCTCACCGTAGTCAGGTACGGTTCGGTGACGCCCAGACGAACGAGGACCACCGGTTGTTCCAGAAGAAGAAACAGCAGCGGCAGAACGTGGCCGCCGAGGCTGAGCAGCTGCGCATCGCGCAGGCGGCGATCGAGGCACAGATCGAGGATCTGCAGAACGACCGAGCCGCACTCCACGAGCTCGTCGCGGGCATCGCCGACACGAACGAACAGCTCGATCGACGGATAGCCGGGCTCGACCTGAACATCGACACGATCAACGAACGGATCCGTTCGTTCGCCGCCGCACCCACACCCCCTCCTCCTCCTCCTCCCCCCGCTGCCGCTCCTCCTCCTCCCCCGCCGCCCGCACCGGACTCGGCGACGGGCGACGAGGTCGGCGAACTCATCGACGATCTCCGAACACGACTCGACGAGCTGTCACGCCAGACGACGTCGATCGACGATCGGGTCACGAGCGTGTCGCTGGAACTCGCCAACCAACTCACCGAGTTGAGCAGCGACATCGACAACCTCAGCCGACGGAACAGCGGCACCGACGCCACGGTGTCGATCGACGATCTCCTCGGTTCGACGGAACGCCTCGCCGCAGAGCAGGCCCGCTACGAGATCCAGTTCCGCGCG
>JBGTCW010000299.1:0-12007 GCA_041748635.1 Ilumatobacteraceae bacterium
CTCTGGTGGCACGTCGAGTTCCCATGCCTGCTCGCGCCATTCAGCGTGCAGCGTGGCCGCGTCGACGTGCTTCTCCTTGGACGGTCGGGTGTCGATGACTGCTTCGCGTTCGAGCTTCCATCGTTCCCTCGGTGTCGGGTCGCGGTCCATGCTGGTGACGAAGCGGTCGAGCTTGACGTCGATGCGTCGGCGAATGTCGTCGGTGCGGTACGAGTAGTGGCTCAGGACGACGTCGGGAATGTCGGCCATCTCGGCGATGCCGTTCTCGGGTGTGCGCCACCGGACGCCGAGCGCCTTGTTCAGCTCGGCTCGAAGCGCTGCGTGGTAGAGCGCCGAGAGGGTGCGTTGATCGCGTTTGATGAGTCGGGCGTCGAGTGCGAGCCAGCGGCCGTCGGGCGACATGACTCGGTTCGGGATGACGAGGTGGGTGTGGATCTGTGGGTCGAGTGCGCGGCTCGTGTGCTGTCGGAACATCGCTGCGACGATTCCTTTGGCGTCGACGACGGCGACCTCTCCCCCGATTCGGTAGCGGGTGTGGGCGTGGTCCTCGATCCACGAGGCGAGCGCGCTCACCGCACGATCGTGGGATTGCAGAACACGGTTGCGGACGAACTCGTCGCCGAGTGCGAACAGTACGGACACGGACTTCGGCGCCGAGCAGGTGACGTCGTACCCGCGAACCGACGCCTCGCCGTAGCGACGACCGAGATGCCGATCGGGTCGGGCCGGGTCCATGCCAGCCATCAGCGAAAGGAACGCTTCGTCGCCGACGGAGCCCGACAGGTCGAGCGCCTGAGCGCCGCGCCCGAGCCATCGGCCTCGTGGCTCGTTGGCGTCGAGGTAGTAGTTCGGGAGTTGCTCGACGTAGTACAAGCCGGCACCGAGACCCTTGAGCGTGGTGACCCGGACCGTCATCGGTCGCTCCCGAATCGGGTCCTGGATTCAACTGTGCACTCGTCTGTTTCGGTTGTGTGGATTGGTTCGGTGGTCGTGTTGGTTGGCATGGGTGGACCTATTCGGTGAAGGGCAGTGGTTGCTGCTGGAGGTCGGTGGTGTTGTCTTCGACGGTGTTGGTCGTCGGTGTGTGATCCGTGTTGTTGGTCGGATCGGGTCCGTCGTGTGACGTGGTGGTGGCGGTCATGTCGTCGTCGGTGGGGACGGTGATGGGGCCACCGCTGAGGGCTTCGAGCTTGTGGCGCGGGATGCGGAGCTGCTTGCCGAAGCGGATGGCAGGAAACGGGCCCTCGCCGAAGTCGGCTGCCCTGCGCGCAAGCGCGTAGGTCTTCGTGCGGCCGAAGCCGATGACCACGGCTGCCTGCTCGACGGTCAGGAAGTCGGGCTGCCGTTCGGCGCTCACGGCTCGGCGCTCCAGTGGTTGGCGACCGTGACGGGCTGACGGAGGGCGGCGAAAGTTGATCTCACACCTACTGACAGGCCCGTGAGCGCCTCATTCGTTACAACATTTCCGACGATTCGTCGCATCTTTTCCTCCGTGGGCTCACTTCCACGAAGGCCTCATCAAGTCGCCGACCGTTACAGAGACATGTGTCCACTTCCCTTCCCTTGACGCCTGGCGTACGTTGGGAAGAGGGGCGAGCTCGATCCGATTCAGGAGGCAGGTCGACACATGGCGCACATCGCCAAGAAGGGCAACCGCTACTTCGTTGTCGTGTACGGAGGAATCAATCGGGCGACCGGCGAGGGCATTCGCGACTGGTCCGACGGATTCGCGACTCGCAAAGAAGCCGAGCGGGAGGCCGTCGAGATCGAGAAGCGCAAGCACGAGGGCAGCTACCGGTCGCCGGATCGCATCACGCTCGCCGACTACCTCAACGATCGATGGCTGCCGTTGAAGAAGTCTCAGCTGAGCCGGTCGACGTTCGACTCGTACCGCAACAGCGTGCGGCTTCACGTCGAGCCGCGGATCGGAACGATCCAGCTCCGACAGTTGCAGCCAGAAGACCTCGACACCTTCTACGCCGAGCTACTCGTCGACGGCAAACTCAACGGCGCCGGCGGCGGGCTCGCCCCGAAGACCGTCCGCAACATTCACGGCATGATCCGCAAGGCGCTCGCCGACGCACATCGGAAGGGCACAGTCCACCGCAACGTCGCCGACCTCGCCGACCCGCCGAAGGTTCGCAACGGCGGAGCAAAGGACCATCAGGTCTGGTCCGCCGACGAGTTGCGCAGCTTCCTCGCCGCCATCGAGGACTCCAACTGGTTCGCGCCGATCTACCTGTCAGCCAACACAGGCATGCGACGCGGCGAACTACTCGGGCTGACGTGGCGCAACGTCGAACTCGACAAGGCCCGCCTTGTCGTCGACCAGCAATTGCTGTCGGTCGGCTACGAAGCCGAGATCGGAGCGCCGAAGACATCGACGAGCCGGCGAACGATCGACCTGGACCCGCGCACGGTCGCCGTGCTGCGAACGTGGCGAAGGCTGCAACTCGAACAGCAGATGAGCAACGGCACGCGCAACGACGAAGACTTCGTGTTCACGCATCCGGACGGTGGACCGGTTCACCCCGATCGGTTCTCGAAGGTGTGGGATCAACTCGTCGCCGAGCACGGCGTGCGCCGCATCCGACTCCACGACCTTCGCCACACCCACGCCTCGATCCTGCTGAAGGCGAACGTTCCAGTGAAGGTCGTCAGCGAACGACTTGGCCACAGCAGCCCGGCCTTCACGATGACCGTGTACCAACACGTCCTTCCCGGCATGCAAGCCGACGCAGCCGCCGCGTTCGGCGACGCAGTGTTCGGTGATTGAGTCGCCCGGCGCCTCTGTCGGTGTCCATGCGCCAACAGGGACCAATCGACAACGTCTCCGAGCAGCGAGCACGGGCCGGTTCGACGGTTTCGCTCCATAGGTACCCGATTGTCAGCCCTGCGATCGTTAAGACTCGGAGATCGTCGACGACTACACCCGACGGTTCCGAGGGGTGATCCGGCAGTCGGAACACGCGCCGAATGACGTGCCTGTCAGAATCGGTACCTGCACACGAAATCCCCGAAGTCCAGGAGTCGGCCATCCGCTAGGGCTACTGCCCAGCAGCACGCCTACACGTCTGTGTCAAGTTCCCCTTCAATCCACATTCGAAGTTCGCGGAGTGAATCGTCATCTACAGACACTTGCAGCGAAGCGAGCCGCTCGACAGTGACGTCAGCGAAGCGAGAACGGGCCTCGTCTGGGGTCATGGCATCGCCGAGAAACGACCCATACAGGAGCGACTTGCCGATGTAGTCGAACGTCGATCGACCGACTGTTAGTCCTACGTGCCGAGCGCGGTCACGCGTCCGCCGGGTGAGTTCGTTGAGATACGAAAGGTCGGGTTCTCTTTCTGGACGCTCCCTCCGCAGGTTGTTGTGCTCGATGGTGAGAACCCCGAACGCTTCACCGAACTGATCGGTGTCAAGCGCTGGGAACCGGGGTTCGATTGCCCGGAGCCGCTGGAGAACTTCCGGAAGTGCACTCTGCCGTCCAGCTGGTCTTGCCTTTGTGGGCTCAAAGGCTTGCGGGTCGAAATCCCTAGGGATGAGCGTTCCCGGCTTGTCCTTCACCACGGCCCCCGAAGGCAGCATTCCCTCCAACATTGCAGACATCTGGCCGAGTCCGAGCCAATCTTTGGTCAGCACTTCGCCGAACTCCGAGCGCAGCTCCCACGCAAGGGAGGCGAGCGGCAACGGCCGGGTCATCTCGGCGTGACGACGCTGGACATACGCCTCCACCGACGAGCGAAGATCCTCGTCCTCGTCTTCGATCGCGTCAGCAGCTGCTGGATTGACCGACCCATCAGCGGCTTCTTCAATTTGTTGGTCGAGATCCTCGCGGATTGACTGCGCTTGCTGATCAACCACCGCTAGGAGGTCCGCCATGTGTCGGCTCGCTGTCCGCACGTGTGGAGGCACCTCACCGCCGGGCTTGTAGGTGTCCTCGTGCGTCAGATCGCCCCAGGCATCCTGCAAATGTGTTCGAATCTGGAGTTCGACCCGCACGCATTGAGGATTCCTCGGAGCCGGTACTCCTACCAGCAGGTTGAAATGACACGCGCGGTAGCCGGAGTCCTTCGGACTCTCGATGTAGTCCTTAGCAGACCCATGCTCGACCGCTATCCCGCACTGCGGGAGCGCATCTCGACGGAATCCCTCTTCTTCGAACTCCGACCGGATGCGTCCGACAAGCTCGTCAACGTCACCCAAGTTCGTGCATGAGATCCGAACGCCAACGAGATCGTCAATGTGGTCGATCACGTCCTCGACTTCGCCAATGACGTCGCGCCTCGTCGCCTGGTTCGCTTTGAGGAAGAGCCGGTTAACGGACTTGACGCGGGGTTCTCCAAGTCGATAGCGCCCTCGGGCTCGACCAGCGAACTCGTCGTCCAGGAACTTCCGTAGGGCCTCCTTCGTTTGGCGGCCCGCGGGCAGCAACCAGTCCTTCTCGTAGCCCTCGTACCAGGCTTCCAGCGACGACCGATCAATTGGCACAAACCGACCGTACCGGCGTTCAAACCCGAGCGAGGAAAGGGCTGTCGCGTCCCGAGGTCCGAAGCGAAGCGCCATGGGACGACCGGTCACCGGCCGGCTCAATCCTCTCGCCCGTCCAGAACGCACGAATTGCAGAACTCGTGGCCTGGGTTTGCAGGTTCTGGAAGCCCGCACCCGGGGCAGACCGTCATCGGCTGGGGACGATCACAGACGCACCGATTGCAGGTTCGGCAACGCCGACCGCGGCACTGATCGCACCATCCGACGTCAAGTTCGTCGTTGTCCCACGCGCAGAATCGTTCGACTGATTTCCAACTCGGTTCGCCTGGGTCAAGCGGGTCCCAGCGCCCATCGCTCCGGGTCTCGCTCATCACGGCGATCGCAAGCGTTCCGTTCCGCACCATCTTCGTGTCGCAAAACAGCTGCGCCTCGAAACCCATCCCGAATCGATAGCGATCTTTCTGAGCTCGGCGATCGCCATCGAAGCATCGGTCGAGTGGCCCGCCCGGTTGTACCCGCTCCCCTCGCGGCCACCACCCACCCTGCAGGCGAGACGAAGCTGCCGAGAATCCGACGACCCCCGGCTCCCGCAACACCACGACCGCCACCGGCGCCTGAACAATCTCGAGCGCCCGGATCGCACACGCTTCGAAGCTTGCGTTTGTCTTGGCGAAAATCTCTTCGATGTGTTCCGGCGTCAGCTGATTCGAACCCTTGAGGACACTCTCCACCTTGCTGCGCGGCACCAGGACGCGGCCAGCGAACCCATGACATACTCGCTCTTCAACACGCTGAGCCCCGCCGTGGCGCTCGCCGAGACGGTCAATGTCGTCGAGTAGGTCGCAGGCGTCCGTCGCCAGCAGGTGATGCCCGACTTCATGCACAACCGTGAATCTGGTTCGTCGCTCACTGCTCGCCGCGGCGTAGATGATCCACGGTCGCACTTCGTCGAGTTGCGCTTCGTAGAACCCGTCAGTAGAACACTCATCACTCAATGCACGGGACAGGAGAGGCATTTCGCGCAGTCGTACTGGTTCGAAGTGAAGCTCTACGGCAGCGACAATGTCCTCGTGAGCTAGGTCGATGAGAGCATCTGAATCGACGCGTTCGATCAGTTCGCCGACGATCTCCGAGACGGTGCGCAATGGCGGCACTTGGTGCTACTCAGGTTGACCAGGCTCGTCAAGTATCAGCGTGTAGACGTCGAGCAGACGATGCCAGTCTTGCGAGGTCGGCTCGCTCGAACTCCTTCGCGGAGCTGATCTCATTGCGTCTACCAGTCGTGACTTCATCTCGTCCAGCGGTACGGCTTGCTTAGTCGCAATTGCCGCTGCCTGGCGTTCGAACAGCTCCGAACGCATGAACGACCGCAACGAGTCGGGCATTGGCGCCACAGCTGTATCCAACGGCTCCCCGCCGCCGGCCAACTCACTGACCGTCGTAGTCAGCGCCTCTGCGAGCGAGCCGAGAGCATCGAGAGTCGGGTTGCCTCGGTCACGTTCAAGATTCGAGATGTAAGGCAGCGAGAGGCCAGATCGGTCTCGAACCTGAGCGAGGGTCAGCCCCAGGTCGGAACGCCTCGCTCGTAGCCGCGATCCAAGTGTGCTTTCTGCCATCAGGTGATTCTACCGAGGAAAGACCTTGCGGGTTGCGATTCTTCCGTCAGAATACTATTCTGACGGAATACTTCTCAGCCCGAGAGGTCTCCAGATAGGAGAACACGAATGCTCAAGGTGAAACGATTCCTCGGAAACACGAACACTGACGAGGTCCACGACACGGACGCCGAGAAGACGAACTGTCAGCTCGACGAGATCAAGACCGATCACCGCAAGTGGTACGACACGCTCGCCGGCGCCAAGGCCGACCGGGCCTACGACAACTGTGCGTGGTGCCTCGGAGGAAGTACTCGCTGACACCGAGTCGCGTGCCTCATAGCGAACCACTGAAGGGAGGTGAACATGGCAACTCGAAAGATCCACCGATCTGCGATCACCGGACGAATCGTCAAGGAGTCGACCGCTAAGCGGCATCCGCGGACAACCGTCACGGAGACTCGCAAGACCAGCAAGAAGAAGTGACGTCATGCTGGGTGTTGAGGCGAAGTGAACCGCGTCAACACCCAGCAACGTCCGTTTCGGACGTTGCCCCCTCAAGTACGCAGCTCAATCACCATCGCCTTTGCCAGAAACTCATCACGAATCGCCATTTCGCGCACCGATCTTCTAACCACATGGTTAGAAGAATGGTTAGAAGATCGACCCTGTGAACGAAAGAAGCCCTGGCAGATCTTGCGATCTACCAGGGCTTTCGTTGGTGGCGGGGGCAGGATTTGAACCTGCGACCTTCGGGTTATGAGCCCGACGAGCTACCGAACTGCTCCACCCCGCGTCGGAGTAGGTGTCAAACCGTAGCCATCGATCCCGAGATTCGCAACCAGGGGTGCATCGGCCTGCTGGCACCCTGCTGGCGAAGTGCGCAGTACCCGAACGCTGCCGACACTCGACCGACCATCACGAGTTCCACGCGTCGACGATCGCGGCGACATGGCGGTGATCGGTGCCACAACATCCGCCCACCACCTGCAGCGCCGGAAGCGCGTTACGCAGCTCGACGTAGCGTCGCGCGAGGTCGGTGGGGTCGCCGTCGTCCAGCGTCACCATCTCGTCGAGCTCCGCGTGGCTGAGGGCGGAAGCGTTCGCCCGCAAGCCGCCGATCCGTGACGCCCACGACGCTTCACCGTCGAGCACGTGATCGAAGTGGGTCGGGTGCGCGCAGTTCAGCATGTAGTGAACTGGATAACTGCCAGTCACCTCGTCCGTTGCGGCGATCGCCTCACCGAGAGGCGTCCCACACGGGAGCCGGCCGTCGGTCTCGAGCGTGAACGAGATCACCGCGGGGACGCCGGCGGCTCGAGCGGCCAACGCCACGCCTGCGGCCTCGCCGACGTACCCCATCGTCAACGCGGTCACCACGTCGACGCCCGCCCGGGCCATGCGCTCAACCTGGAACGAGTGGTACTCGGCGGCCTCGGTCGGGCTCATTGCCGTGTCGACGACGTATCCGTCACCGCGCGGTCCCACGGCGCCGCTCGCGAGGAACGGTCGGTCAGACTTCCAACCGCTGCGCACGTCCTCGAGCAGCTCGATCGACGCATCCAGCAGGCGACCGAGCTCGTCGCGATCGTGGCCGAGCACCGCCGCCCAGTCAGGGTTCGCGCGCCACGTTGGCGCCTCCAGCACGACTGCTGCGTCGACCGACTCGGAGATCTGGACATAGTGGCCGTAGTACTCGATGAGCATCTGGCGGCCCTCGTGCGTGTCGACCAGTGGGTACGCAGCGAAGGCGGGCAGATCGACGCCTCGTTGGAAGATCAGCCACGTCTCGAGGCCACCATCGGTGACAACGGTGGTCGTATCCGGGAATGGTGTGCGGTTGTGGGTGGTGCTGGGAGTCGTGCTCATGCTGTGAGCAGACCACTGCGAACGGGCGGCTGCTCGTGGATCACCTGAGGATTGCCTGAGGATCATCCGGTCACCCGCCACCGCGCGATGAACGACCGTCGAGGTGAGCCTCTACCAACCCGAGCGCCGCGGCAACGGCGTCATCGACGTCGAGCGCGCGTCCCTGCGCGCACCAGTCCTGGAAGACGCCAGCGCTCACGGTTTGTTCAATGCCTCGGACCATCTCCATCATCTCAGCGGACTCCATCCCGTAGGTCGGTCTCAGATCCTCGTTCGACATCGCGGCGCTCAGCACGGCAGCCGAGCGGAGATCGTCGTCCCGTGCGAAGAGCATGGCCAGATTCCTCATCGTCGTCACCGCGTGGACGAGGTTGCCGTGACGGCGACACCCCCGCAAGCAGTCGCCGTAGACCTCGTACGCCCGTGCGACATCGCCCGACCGAGCAAGCGCTGCTGCGAGCGAGCTCTCGCCCACCGAGACGACGAGCGGGTTGCGGACGAATTCGGCCAGCTCGACCGCGCGAGCAAACGCAACGATCGCTCCGTCAAGGTCGCCAAGTCCACTCATCACTTCGCCGGTGGCGTACGACTCCCACGAACGAAGCGACGGCGACATCGGCTCCCAGTCGACAGCGGCGAGCCGTTCGAGCCCGAGTTCCGCAGCGCCGGAGAACACCAGCCGGAGCGCGTCGTTGATCGCAGCGATACCGATCATGTGGTGATCACCGAGCGCACGCCCGATGCCTGCGAGCGCCTCCACGTGCTCTGCGCATCCGTCGAGGTCGCCGAGGTAGAGAGACACATCGGAGAGGATCTCGTGAGCGATGCCCACCAGCCGGGGCTCGCTCGTGGTCGCGAGCACCGATCGAGCGATCGAAGCGGCGACCTGCAGTCGACCGGCGTTCGCCGCTGCGCCGGCCGTCAACAGCTGCGAAGCGGGCAGTGGGTGCCCGGCCGACGTGTGTTCGAGCAGCGCATCGCTCCACGCAGCGGGTTCGTTCCACAGATGTCCGTACGCGGCGAGGTGCAGCAACGCCGCCATCCGATCTGCGAGCGCAGGACGATGCTCGGCCGACCACCGGTGGGCCTGGCGCACCTCGTCGACGATCTCGTCGAGACGCCGCCGGGCCTCCCACTCCTCGGTGTTGCGCAGGCCGCCGTCGATTCGCTCGAGCGCTTCAGCGACCGCGGTGGCGTGCCGCTCATGGACCTGCTCGCCCTCGGCGTCGGCTTCGAGCCAGCGCCGTGCGACGACCTTGACCGTGTCGAGCATTCGATAGCGAGCGACGGGCCCGGAGAGATCGACCGCGAGCAGCGAACGGTCGCACAGTTCGGCGAGGTCGTTGGCCACCGCGGCCGGGGCCTCGGGCGAGAGCACCGCTGCCGCGTCGACCGCGGTCACCCCTCCTGCGAAGACAGCGAGTTCGACGAAGGTGCGACGCTGCGCATCGTCGAGCAGGTCGACGGACCACTCGACGAGTGACGGCAAGCTGCGATGCCGCCTCACCGGCGACCGATGCGTGATCTGCACCAGACGGCCGACATCGACCATCGCCTCCTCGAGCTCGTCGAACGTCATCGCAGCAAGCTTCGCGGCGGCCATCTCGATCGTCAGCGGCAGTCGGTCGAGATGCTCCAGGAGCGTCGCGATCCGTGCGGAGCCCACGTCGTCGGGCGACCAGTCGGGACGAATCGATGCGACCCGCCGCACGAACAGCTCGACGGCCTGGTGCGGGTCGAGCGACGTGAGGCTGACCACCCGCTCCTCGCCGAGCCCGAGGCGAACCTGGGAGGTTGCCAAGATCTTCACTCGCAGCCCTGGCGTGGCCAGAATGCTGTCCACCAGCGCTGCTGCATCGTCGACCAGGTGCTCGCAGTTGTCGAGCACGATCAGTGCGTCGAGTCGAGCGATGGTGGCGAGCGCCCGATCTGGCTGATCGGGATCGAGCATCGTGTCGGTCGCGCGGGCCAGCGAGGCCAGCACGTCAGCACCCGCATCCAGCGGGGCCAGCTCGACGAGATAGCTGCCGTCGGACCATCGAGCCGCCGTCTGCGACAACACCGCGCGGGCAAGGCTCGACTTGCCGACACCTCCGGCACCGAGGATGGTCACCAGCCGAGCTTCCTCGACCGCAGCCGTCACCTGGGCGAGCTCAGCCTCGCGGCCGATGAGTCCATCGGGAAGCGCGGCGACCACGTCCGGCGCATCGGAAGACTCGATGGGAGCGACGAATCGGTAGCCGCGGCCGCGCAGGTTGCGGATCGTGTGCTGCGTGGCACCCGTGTCGCCCACGGAACGACGGATCTCCTTGATGCGCGTCGTCAGCGCGGCCTCCGAGACGAACCGGTGGCCCCACACTCCGTCGAGCAGATCGTGCTTTGCCACGACCTGATCGCGCCGCTCCACGAGGTGCACGAGCAGGTCGAACGCCTGAGGCTCGAGATGCTCGACAGCCCCGGCGCGCCGCAGCTCGCGCGTCAAGGGCTCGAGCTCACAGTCCCCGAAGCGATACATCCGCCCATCATCTCACCGGTGACGAACTCGATGCACCAGGCGCGCGCCTGCGTATTGTGCGGCGGTGGGCGGAGACGGCTTCGATCAGGCAGTGCTACTCGTCGTGCTAGCGCTGCGGTTCGGCATCCCACTGCTGATCCCTCGCTTCCCTCTGCCAGCGATCGTCGCATGCCTCGTCATCGACGCCGCCGACCAGACAATCTTCCAGCAGCTGACCGATCTCAACCTCGACGGCTACCAGAACTACGACAAAGCGCTCGACATCTTCTACCTGACCGTCGCGTTCCTCGCTGTCTACCGGAACTGGACGAACACGACGGCGATCAACGTCGCCCGCTTCCTGTGGTACTACCGGCTGATCGGCGTGTGGCTGTTCGAAGTGTTCCAGGAGCGCTGGCTGTTGTTCGTGTTCCCCAACACGTTCGAGTACTTCTTCATCGCCTACGTCGCCATCGAGACCCAGTGGGATCCGAGACGTCTGACACGCAACGCCGTCGTCGGTCTCGCAGCGTTCATCTGGATCGTGATCAAGCTCCCGCAGGAATGGTGGATCCACATTGCCCAGAACGACTTCACCGACTTCATGAAGGTGGACATCTTCGGCACGACCCCGACGACGTCGTGGGCCGATGCGATCACCAACCGTCCCGTCGTGTCGATCGCGCTCGTCCTGGCGATCGCCGGCGTCGCGGCGCTGGCAATGTGGGCACTACGCCGAGCGCCAGCGAAGGATTGGTCGTTCCGAGTCGATGTCGACACCCCGACCCCGACGGTCGACCTGCCGGATCGTGCACAGGCACCGCTCTGGCTCGCACCACCGTTCGCCGAGAAGCTGCTGCTCGTCGGGCTCCTCGCGGCGATCTTCACCAGCGTGCTGAACCTCGACACTCCCGTCCTGCGCATCGTCATCGGCACCTCGCTGATCATCATCGCAACGGTGGGCGTCAGCACACTGCTCGCTCGACGCAGCATCACTTCGACCGCGCTCCAATTCGTCGTGCTCGCCGCGGTGAACAGTGCACTGATCGCGACCTACGCGGCGCTGCTCGGCGCCACCCTGAATCGGGGCTTGGCGCTGTTCTTTGGCTTGCTGCTCACGATGGTGATCGTGCTGTACGACCGCTATCTCAGCGAGCGCATCGCCCAGCCGACCAACGCGTGAAAAACTCCACCTCTCAGAGGTTGAACTGTTCACGAGATGCCGGCGCGATTACTCGACTGGCGCCTTCCAGCGATTGAGGTAGGTGATGTCGCTCGCCGGGCGGCGGGGAGCGGGACTGAACGAATCGCCGGTGTAGTAGCCGACGGCGAGCAGACACACCTGCGTCACCGACGGCGGGATGCCGAGCAGCTCGGCAACTTCCGCTTCGTGCTCGAGATGGAATGTGGTCCACGCCGAACCGATGCCCCGCGATCGGGCGGCCAGTTGGAAGCTCCACACACCCGGCAGCACCGAGCCCCAGTACCCCGCGTACGCGCCGGTCGAGGCGCATCGCCAACACGAGCGCAGGCACTTCGTGCAGATGGTCGACGAGGA
>JBGTCW010000300.1:0-4267 GCA_041748635.1 Ilumatobacteraceae bacterium
ATCCCGAACGTCCCCGGACCTGAGGGGGCAACACCGTCAGGAGTCGCCCAGACCACCCGGAGCTGCACGCCTCCGACGGCGTGCTGCGCCTCGGCCACACTCGCGAGTCGCTGTGCGACCACGTAGCCGTTTCGAAGCGCCGCGAACTCGCCGCCCGAGCCATCGACCACGGCGGTGTCGCGGGCGAGCTTCAGCCCGGCGACGGCGCCGCTCGGGCTCACGTCCTCGACGAACATCTTCACCCCGAAGTTCACGGCCACGTGCCGCCGACGCGTGTACTCGCCGCCGCCGAGCAGCGATGGGTGTTGCCACTCGCCCGATGCGAGGTCGTACGGGCCGGAGGCGTCGATGCCGTACGGCACCACCCGATCGCCGCCGAAACTCGACATCAGCGCAGCGGCTCTGGCCATCTCGCCGACGTCCCACACGGCCGGGTCGGGTTGCAGCGACACCGAGCCCTCACCGCCGACGTCCTCCATCACGCAGTAGCCGACTCCGAGGCTGTTGTTGGCCATGCTCGGCACGAGCCACATCGAGCCGTAGTGGGCGCCGACGAACGAGAACGGTCCTCCGTTGCCGCCGATGCCGGTGCCGGGCCACGACCGCATCGTCGGTGACGGGGCGATCGATCCGCCGAACCCGTTGCGGCCCGATCCGGCGGCGCCGTGAGAGAACCCGCCGGGTGGTGGGGGAGCGGCGTCGGATGTCGGCGTCCGTCCGCCGTTCGCGATCAGGAGGAGCGCAACGACGGCTGTTGCGAGCAGCACCGTCATGACGTCGAGACGTCGGGGCTGGGTGCGTCCCCGCCGGGTGCGTGCCAGGCGGACGCGTCGAGGAAGGCGTGTGAATCGTCGACCGCGTCGTTGCTCGTTGACCATGTCGTTCTCCCATGTCCGTGGCTGTGTGCACGGGCAGTGGGCGCGACCGGGCGCGATGGGGAAATGCCGACGGGGGAGCGTTCGTCAGCGAACGATCAGGACGCGTCGACGCAGGCGGTGATCGACGCGGTGTCGGCACCTCCGCCGAGGGCTCTCAGCGCAGTGTCGTGACCGTTCGTGATCAGGAAGTGGTACTCGTCCGCGAGCGGCGACACCGAGAAGTCGTCGGAGCCGTTGGCGGTCGGCTCGAAGGTGATGCCGAGTGGTTCGCGGTCGGCGAGATGCGCCATCGCTGCGCTCAGATTGACAGTGGCCGTCCAGCCGAAAAAGAACGGGAACGTCTCCAGGTCGTCCCGGTTGGCGCTCACCCTCACGACCACGCACGCCGACGTGTCGTCCCAGATTCCGTTCTGGGGCGTCACCGTGTACCAACTGCTGTCGAGGTCCCGCGGGACCGGCGCCTGGTGGGTACAGATCTCGAGTTGCGCGGTCTGACTCTCGGTGATCGGTGTGTTGTTGGTGCGGGAGTTGAACTTGCCCTTGTTGGACCGGCCGGTGATGAGCACGCTGCCGTCGGATTGAGTGCTGATCGTGCCGGACCCACTGAGCACGAGCCGACCCGGTGATGTCCCGTACCACGGCGCGGCGGCGAGATCGACGTGTACGACCCAGTCTCGGGGTGTTGCGTCGATGCCGGTGACCGACACCACCGTGCAGACGTGCCGGGAGCGGGCGACGTCCCATTCGATGTCGCTGATGGTCGTGGCGTCGTTTGCTGCGCTGATGCCTCCGGAGCTGACGCTGGGCGGTGGTGGCGGGAGAGGCGGCTCGGTCGTGGTCGTCGTGGTGGTGGTCGTCGTGGTTGTTGTCGTTGTCGTCGTGGTTGTTGTCGTTGTCGTCGGTTCAGAGTTCGGGCAGTTGCCGTTGGGTTTCGCCACGGTGCCGGTGAAGGTGTTTACCCAGTTGCCGACTGCGACGACCGAGACGTCCTTGTTGCGGTTGTGGACCTCGTAGGTCTGGGTCTCGCCGCTGTCGATGCTGTGCGGACCGGCGATGATCTCGCCGCTGGTCTGCAGCGTGAAGTTGAGGGTCGAGGCGTGTTCGTTGACCACGCGAATCAGGTAGTGGTTGCCCTGCTGGCAGATCGCTGTAGCGGTCACCGACGCGCTGACCGGCGGTGCGATCGTCGTGGTGGTCGTCGTCGTCGTGGTTGTCGTGGTCGCGGTGCTGACCTCGATGGCGAATTCGACGGAGTCGGTCCACGCCGCTGCCGTTGCCTGGATCCCAGTCGCGGTCGCAACGAGGCCGATGATCGAGGCGAGCGCCGCCATCGAGCGCATCGGACGACTCACGATGCCGCTCCTCGACGACGCGCGGTCAGACTCGAGGTGACCGCGACGACGAAGGCTCCGCCAACTCCGATGACGGCGACCGCCACCAGCAGTCCAGGGTCGGCCAGGCCGGTCGACTTCGTCTCGGTGAGCTGCAGTTGTCCGGCGATCGAGGTCGAGGTGCCCGGAGCGAGGTCGGGCGTCAAGGTGGCCGACACTCGCAGCGTGTAGATGCCCGGTTCGACGTCTTCGCCGGCGGTGAGTGCCCGGCAGAGCTCGTCTCGGCACAGCTCGAACTCGACGGCGACATCGTCAGCGCCGGTCGTGCTGGAGGCGTGAGCCACATGAACCGTCGACGCCACCGGCACGTCGAGCGTCGACGTGCGTGTCTCGGGAACTCCCGGTGCCATCACGCCGAAGTCGAGGTCGAGGTTCATCGGCTCGGCCACGACGACAGTCGAGGGGAGCCCGATGTAGGCGATCACGAGCGCGCCGAAGGCCACCACACACAACAGTGCAGCGGTGACCCGGGAGGCGGAGGGGCTCATGAGCGTCGTGTCCGTTCGACCTAGCCGGTGAGAGCGTGCTCTCGGCGGGGCGTTCGCTCGGGCTCGTCGAGCGCCGGTCTGTCGATCTCGTCGGTCTCGTCGGCCTTCTCGAACTCGCCGGACGTCGGTTCGAGTGCATCGACATCGATGCCAACGGCGGACAGGGCTCGATCCAGGTCGATCTCTAAGTCGACGTCACGGTCGAGCTCGCGGTCGGTGGCCCCGTCGAACTGTGAGACGTCGACGCCGGCGGCGGCGAGCTCGCGGTCGAGCTCGTCGAGCGTGGCGCTGCGACCGGTGACGCTGTCGAGCTTTCGCCGGATCCGCTGGCGCGGTCCGTCGTCGAGCAGCGAGATCCCGAGCAGTGCGACGAGCGCGACGAGCACCGGAATCGTGACGGCAGGTTCCATCACCTTGGCCACCACCTTGCCGGCGCCGGGTACGTACACCATGGGCGTCAGGACCTCGTCGTCGACGATGTACGACTCGAGGTCGGGCTCGTCATTGGCGTCGCCCTGCATCTCGATCTGCCACGTGCCGTCGTCGTAGGCCGTGACGTCCGTAACGCGGTGGGTCACGAGCTTGCCGGTGAGTTCGCTGTCGAGCGTCAGCACGTCGCCGACCTCGACGGTGTCAACCGGGATCGGTCGAGCGATCAGCAGATCGCCGGTGCTGATGTTCGGCTCCATCGAGCCGGAGATCACGATGAGGGGCTGCACCAATCCCAACTGGTTGGCCCCCCACACGCCGCCCGCGGCGACGCCGAGGATCGCGCCGATCCACAGGCTGAGGTTTCCGAGAAGTCTGATGATCCGCATGGGCGGCCTCGCAATCTGGTGACGGTCGATGGTTGATGCGAGCACAACCGAGCCGGGCGGGCCGTCGCTAGGACGGCCCGCACAGGCTCAGTTCGCTCGTGTCGACGGCGTCGTTGGATCAGGGCTCCGAGGACGATCCCTGGATCTGGATGACGAGGGTGCCCGTGGCGCCTTGATAATCGGTGCCGGTCCAGTCCTCGTTGCCGGTGACGGTCACCACGAAGGTGGCGGAGTCGCCGTTCTCCTCGAGGACGTCATCGCTGTATGGGCCGTAGCTGATTTCTGCTGCTGGTTCGTCGAAGAGAGCGCCGATCGCGCTGACGGTGTCCGGATCCTCGAGATAGATCGGGAGTTCTCCGGCGTTGCGGACGGTCAGCGTGACCGAATCGCTGATACCGGGGCCGATTCCGTCGAGGCTGCCGGCGGGCAACACGATCCGGGCGCCTTCGGTGTCCGCATCGAACCAGTTGTTGGTCGCCGGGTCGAGGCCCTGCAGCTCGAACGGAGCGGCGCTTGCGCTGCCGCCGAAGAAGACGTTGTCGGACCAAGCGGCGGAGGTGAGGGCGCCGCCGACGCCGAGGACGGCGATGCCGGCCAGGGCGAACTTGCTGATCTTGCGTCGGCGACCGGAGGTCGCGAACTCGGTGTCGTCGTGGGGGGTGATGGTCATGACCATGGTGACGATCCTTTCC
>JBGTCW010000301.1:0-2126 GCA_041748635.1 Ilumatobacteraceae bacterium
CCTGTTGACGCTGATCGCTGGCGCCGTCATGATCCTGGCGGGCCTCGCCCGGCTCGGACGGTTCACCCGGTTCGTCAGTCACTCGGTGATGATCGGCTTCCTGAGCGGGGTGGCCGTCAACATCGTCGCCAGCCAGATCCCGGACTTCCTGGGTGCGCAAGGCGATGGCTCGGTCGCGCTCGCCAAGGCGTGGGACGTCCTGACCCGTCCGAGCGAGTTCGACCTGGCGTCGGTGCTGGCCGGCACCGGTGCGCTCGCGATCATCGTGGTGCTCAGTCGGACGTCGATCGCTGCCTTCGGGGCGGTCGTGGCGCTCGTGGTGCCGACCATCGCAGTCGTCGTGTCGGGTTCCGACGTCGCACAGGTCGAGGACGTCGGCGACATCCCCCGTGGTATCCCGTTGCCGTCGGTGCCCGACCTCTCGGCATTCTCGGTTCCCGTGTTGGCCGGCGCCCTTGCGGTTGCGGTCATCGTGCTGGTGCAAGGCGTCGGTGTCGCCGAGTCGGCCCCGAACGAGGACGGCACGCGTTCGGATGCGAACACCGATTTCATCGCGCAGGGAATCGGCAACGTCGGATCGTCGCTGTTCCGAGGTCAGCCGGTCGGTGGTTCGGTGGGCCAGACGGCGCTCAACCGCGCCGCCGGCGCTCGGACGCGCTGGGCGTCGATCTTCTCGGGCATCTGGATGGTGCTGATCCTCGTGCTGTTCTCGGGCGTGGTCGGCGTGGTTGCGATGCCGACGCTGGCGGCGCTGCTGATCTTTGCCGCGATCGGGTCGCTCCGGATGCCGCAGATCGCCACGATCTGGCGGACGGGTGTCTCGTCGCAGATCGCGATCGCCGCGACGTTCATCGCCACGCTGTTCTTGCCGGTGGCGGCCGCTGTGGGGCTTGGCGTGGTGATCTCGTTGCTCCTGCAGCTCAATCAGGCGGCGCTCGACCTGCAAGTGGTCGAACTCGTCGAACTCGACGACGGTCATCTCGAGGAGCGAACGGCGCCGACGCAGCTCGAGAGTCGCTCCGTCGTCCTGCTCGACGTGTACGGCAGCCTGCACTATGCGGGCGCCCGCACTCTCCAGCACCTGCTTCCTGATCCCGCCGGGGCGGTCGAGCCGGTCGTCGTGCTTCGACTGCGTGGGCGATCGACGCTCGGCGCGACGTTCTTCACGGTCATCGTCGGGTACGCCGACCGGCTCGCGCAGGCGGGTGGTCGCCTCTACGTCGCAGGTCTCGACCCGGCGCTGATTGCCCAAGCCGGTCGTACCGGCATCATCGTCGACGGCGGACCGATCGTGCTCTACGAGGCCGAACGGATCGTGGGTGAGTCGAGCCTTCGGGCATACCACGACGCCACGACCTGGCTCGAAGCCCGGCCACCCAGCCCCTGAACTGTCACACCCTGCTGGGTCAAGTGTGACAGTTCACCCGGATCGGGTGGAGCGCCGCCAGTCGCCGGCATGCATTCTTCAGACGAAGCGCTGCACGCACCGCAGCCCCGACGACGGAGGTCCCCGATGAGTCCAGACCGGCATGCGCGAACGATGCTGCCCATCCCCGATCGGCCAGCGCAGGGTTTGACCACCTACGACGCCAAGGACCCGGACACCGGGTACGCGCCGATCGAACCGCTGCTCCCGCCGACCGGTGCTCCGAACGTGTTGGTGATCTTGCTCGACGACGTCGGCTTCGGCGCATCGAGCGCGTTCGGTGGTCCGTGCAACACCCCCACCGCCGATCGGCTTGCCGCCGGCGGCCTTCGGTACAACCGGTTCCACACCACTGCGCTGTGTGCGCCGACGCGCCAGGCGCTGCTGACCGGGCGCAACCACCACTCGGTCGGCATGGGCAGCATCACCGAGACCGCCACGTCCGCGCCAGGCAACAACTCGCTGCGGCCGAACACCAAGGCGCCGGTGGCGATGACGTTGAAGCTCAACGGCTACTCGACAGCGCAGTTCGGCAAGTGCCACGAGGTGCCGGTGTGGCAGACGTCGCCGATGGGTCCGTTCGATGCGTGGCCGTCGGGCGGTGGCGGATTCGAGACGTTCTACGGCTTCATCGGCGGTGAGAACAACCAGTACGAACCAGCGCTGTACGAGGGCACGACGCCGGTCGAACCGCCGGCTC
>JBGTCW010000302.1:0-2367 GCA_041748635.1 Ilumatobacteraceae bacterium
GCTGACGAGGCCGAGCGTGTGGTGGCGGGCGGCGGCTTCGTTCGCCCGAGCGATGTGCCATCCGGCGAAGTTGCTGCTGCCGACGTAGGTGATCTTGCCCTGCTGGATCAGCGTGTCCATCGCCTGCCACACCTCCTCCCATGGAGCGGTCCGGTCGACGTGGTGCATCTGGTAGAGGTCGATGTGGTCGGTCTGCATCCGCCGCAGGCTGTCCTCGCACGCCATCCGGATGTGACGTGCCGACAGCCGGCCGTCGTTCGGCCACTCCGACATCGCGCCGAACAACTTGGTGGCCAGGACGATCTTCTCGCGCCGGCCGCCGCCCTGCGCGAACCACCGCCCGATGATCGACTCGGTGGCACCGGCGCCCTGATCACCGCCGTAGCGGTTCGCCGTGTCGAAGAAGTTGATCCCGAGCTCGAGCGCGCGATCCATGATCGCGAACGACTCGTCCTCCGGTGTCTGCGGCCCGAAGTTCATCGTGCCGAGGCACAGCTCGCTGACCTGAAGAGCAGTGCGGCCCAGTCGTCGATAGCGCATCCGACCAGCCTCGCATGCCCGGTGGTCAGGTGAAGCCTTCGACGGAACACGCAGCAATCTCCGCTGTGTGCGCGACGATGGCCCGGTCGCCGACGGATCGAAGAGTGACACCCTCCTGCGAGGATGGGGCCATGGCGGTGGACGACGAACTCCTCGGTGCGCTTCGGGAGCTGACCGGGCGATCCGACGCCGAGTTCCGCGACGGCCAGCGCGATGCCATCGAGCTGCTGGTCGACGAGCGGGCGCGGGTGCTCGTCGTGCAGCGGACGGGTTGGGGTAAGAGTGCGGTGTACTTCATCTCCACGCACCTCCTCCGCCGACGGGGCGCCGGGCCGACACTGCTGATCTCGCCGTTGCTGGCGCTCATGCGCAACCAGATCGACGCCGCCGAACGCCTCGGTCTGCGCTGCATGACGATCAACAGCTCGGCCAACACCACCATCGGCGAGCTGACCGGCGCCCTCGACGATGACGCCGTCGATCTCCTGCTCATCTCGCCCGAGCGGCTCGCCAACCCCGAGTTCGCCGAGAAGGTCATGCCCCTCGTCGGCCGTCGACCCGGCCTGATCGTGGTCGACGAGGTCCACTGCATCTCCGACTGGGGGCACGACTTCCGGCCCGACTACCGGCGGATCGGTCGGATGATCGAGCGGCTCAGCGCCACTGGCGTGCCGGTGCTCGGATGCACGGCCACGGCCAACGATCGCGTCGTCGACGACGTGTCGGTGCAGTTGGGCCAGAACCTGACGGTCCTGCGCGGCCCCCTGCGGCGTGACGGGCTGGCGCTCAGCACGTTCTGCCTCGACCGGCAGGCCGAGCGGCTCGCGTGGCTCGATCGGGAACTCCACCGCGTCGACGGCTCGGGCATCGTCTACACGCTGACGGTGCGCGACGCCGACAACGTCGCCGCCTGGCTCACGTCGCAGGGCCACGACGTGCTGGCGTACCACAGCGAACTCGACGAGGCCGACAAGCTGGCGGCGGAAGGTCGGCTCCTCCGCAACGAGGTCAAGGCGCTGGTCGCCACCGTCGCGCTCGGCATGGGTTACGACAAGCCCGACCTCGCGTTCGTCTTCCACTTCCAGTCGCCGGGGTCGCCGGTCGGCTACTACCAGCAGGTCGGCCGGGCCGGTCGGGCGCTCGCCACGAGCCGAGCGGTGCTCCTCCGGGGTCTCGAGGACGAACAGATCCAGGACTACTTCATCGACAAGGCGTTCGCCGAGGAGCACCTGGTGCGGGACGTGATCGCTGCGTTCGATCAGTCGGACGTTCCGCTGTCGCTCATGAAGGTGCAGGTGAGACTGAACATCAAGATGGGCGCGCTCGAGAAGGTCGTGAAGCAGCTCGACGCCGACGGCGCGCTGCGACGGGTCGGTGGCCAGACCTACGAGCGCACGTTGCTGGCGTGGGACTACCCCTCGGCCCGCATCGACGAGGTGACCACGGCGCGCCGGCTCGAGCAGCAGGCGATGGTCGACTATTTCACCACCACCGACTGTCGGATGCTGTTCCTCGCCCGGTTGCTCGACGACCCGGAGACCGAGCGCTGCGGCATCTGCGACAACTGCGTCGGGCTCACCACCGACGACGAGCTCTCGGCCGACGAGGTCGCCGCCGCGGAAGCGTTCCTCCGCAGGCGGCCGTTGGAGATCACGCCGCGCAAGCAGTTCTTCGACGAGTCGACCGGCAAGCGCGCGACGATTCCGCCCGCCGAGCAGATGGAGGCCGGGCGGGCGCTGTCGATCTGGGGCGACGGCGGTTGGGGTCGCCTCGTGCGCGACGCCAAGCAACACGACGGCGCCGTCGACGACCGACTCGTCGACGCCA
>JBGTCW010000303.1:0-6578 GCA_041748635.1 Ilumatobacteraceae bacterium
GAGGGCAGCGACGAGTTCGTCGGGTCCATCGACATGCACTCCGGCCGGAATCGCCGCGACGTTCGAGCCGTCCGCTGCAGGGGTGCGCATGAGCTCGAGCATGCCGGCATTGGTGGCGTCGATGGTGAGGAGTGCATCGGCGCCGCTGTGTCCGTACGACACGCGGCATCGCCCATCGGCGATCGTCAGGGTGAGTTCCTCACGCGAGTCGATGGTGATGTGGACGGCTCCGTCGGGAAGCACAGTGCCGTCGGAAAGACCGGCGCTGTAGCGGGACGCACGCGACTGGAGTGCCCATCGAGCGTTGGGGACGAGGTCGGGAGCGTCCTCGGGAGATGGCAGCAGATCCATTCCCCAGCGAGCGAGGTCGCCCGTGAGCCGTGCCAAGTCGCGGCCACGATCGGTGAGCTCGTAGAGATTTGCCGGCGCGGGCGTTCGCACCTCGCGCTGGCGCACCGCGCCAGCGGCTTCGAGCGATCGGAGTCGTTCGGTGAGCAGGTCGGTGGAGATGCCGGGGAGTCCGTCGAACAGGTCAGTGAACCGACGCGGGCCGGGCGCGAGGTCGCGCACGATCAGGAGCGCCCAGCGCTGACCGACGACGTCGAGCGCGGCGGCGAGGCCGCAGTACTGCCCATAGGAGCGTTTGCTCACGGTGACAGCCTAGATCCAAAGTGATCACAAGTGAAGTACACGTTGACAGTTGGAAAACCCTGTGTTCCACTGGGCCGATGCCCGCGACCACGTTGCCGCAGCCCGACGCTCCGATCGTGCGATCACCGTGGGTGACGTTCACCGTGTGTTCGCTGGCGCTGTTCCTGACCACGCTCGATCTGTCGATCGTCAACGTGGCGTTCCCCGACATCCTCGCCGACTTCGAGATCAGCCGGGCCGACGCATCGTGGATCGTGACGTCGTACAACATCTTCTACGGGTCGTTGCTCCTGGTCAGCGGCAAGGTCGCCGACCAGTTCGGGCGACGACGGATGTTCCTGTTCGGACTCGGGGTGTTCGCCGCCGGGTCGGCAATCGCCGCCGTCGCACCCGACCTCGGCGTGCTCATCCTCGGCCGCGCAGTGCAGGGGATCGGCGGGGCGATGATCGCGCCGGCGTCGCTCGGCCTGCTGCTCACTGCCTTCCCGCTCGATCGGCGCACCCAGGTGGTCGCGATGTGGGGAGGCATCGGTGCACTCGGCATCGCCAGCGGACCCAGTCTCGGCGCGCTGGCCATCACGCTCACCGACTGGCGAGCGGCGTTCTGGATCAACCTGCCGATCATCCTTGCGATGGTGATCGCGGCTCGGCGGGTGCTCACGGAATCACCCCGCGTCGAGAGTGAATACCGCACCGACTACGGCGGCGCGCTGCTGATCACCCTGGCGTTGGCGCTGCTCGCACTCGGTCTCTCGCGCTCGGAAGTCTGGGGTTGGCTCGACCCGCGCACGATCACTGCGCTGGCTACTGGCATCGCAGCGATCCCTGTCTTCGTCAGGCGCCAGCGCCGCCATCGGGAGCCCGTCCTCGACCTGGCCCTGTTCGAGAGTCGGTCGTTCACGGTGGCGAACGTGTCGGCGCTCACGTTCATGGGAGCGTTCGCCGCGTACGCGCTCAACAACGTGCTGTTCCTGCGCCAGGCGTGGGGGTACTCGGTGTTGACCGCGGGCCTCCTCACCGCGCTGCCCCCGGTGACCGTTGCGCTCCTCGCCCCGTTCACCGGACGGTTCGCGGCACGCATCGGGTTCCGGCCGTTCGTCATCGTCGGTCCGTTGATCGTGGCCGCAGCAACGCTCGGCTTCGCGCTGTTCCTCGGCGCCGACCGCAACCCGCTGCTGTTCGTACTGCTCGGTGAGATCAGCGCCATCGGCATCGCATGCTTCATCCCAGTGAACTCGGCAGCTGCGGTGGCCGAACTCCCACCCCAGAGGCTCTCGGTGGGCGGGGCGGTGAACAACACGTTCCGTCAGGGTGGATCGGTGTTGGGCATCGCGCTGCTCGTGTCGGTCCTCGGTTCGCCCGTGACCTCGTCGGAACTCTTGGCCGCGCACTCGCGCGGCTGGGTGATGATCGCCATCCTGGCCGTGATCACGACGGTCTTCGGATTCTCGCAACCGGCGCTGCGTCGATCGACGCCGCCGGTCGCGGTCGCCGTCGGCGTCGTACCACCGTGACGTCTGGCCGTCAGCGGTCGCGGAACCCCTTGCCGTCGAGGATGTTGTGGGCGTACTTCTCGACGCGTGCCGCTCGGGTGCTGGCCTGCTTGGCGTCGGAGAAGTAGAGGTTGTACTCGCGCCGCCGGCCGGGCGTGAGGGCCTCGAACGCGGCACTCAGTGCCGGGTCGCATTCGAGCCGCTCGCGGAGTTCGTCGACGAGAACCAGCTCGGACGCCGGGCCGACTTCCACGCCGGCATCCTCCACATCGATGGCGTCCGCGACGTACGCCGTGACGGTGTCGGCGAGCCGGGCCACGTCGTCCACCGAGGTGAACCTGATCCGTCGCGCCGACCGGGAGTTCGGACCCTGTTCCTCCAGCACGCCGCTGGGGTCGGCCAGCAGCACGCCCTTGAAGAACATCAGGGCCAGGAACCCCTTCATCTCCTGCATGATCGCGATGTTGTTCGCCTTGTACGTGTAGCAGGGCTTGCGCCACTTCAGTTCCTCGATCACGTCGCAGGCGAGCAGGATCTCGCGGAGCGCCGCCATCTCGTCGGGCCACAGCATCGAGCCCGCGATGTGGGCGTCGACGTCACGGTTCCGCATCATTTCAGTCGTCGATCGCCTGGTACGCGAGGGTTCGGAAGTCTCGTTCCGGCAGCTGCATGCCGGTCATGTACTGCGACATGAACAGCCCGACCAGCTCCTCGGCGGGATCGACCCAGTAATAGGTCTTCGCGGCGCCGGCCCATCCGTACTCGCCGAGCGACCCGGTCCCGGCGAACTCTGCGACGTCGGTCATCACGCGAGAACCCAACCCGAATCCCATGCCGGCCTGCGGGAGCCCGAGGATCTCGAACGGGAGCAGATCGTCGGGAATGTGGTTGGTGTGCATGAGTTCGAGCGTCTTGCGGCCGATGATCCGACTGCCGTCGAACGTTCCTCCGCTGGCGAGCGTCTGCGCGAACTTCATGTAGTCGTCCATGGTCGAGAAGAGTCCGAGGCCGCCGCGCTGGAACACGTTCGGAGTGTTCGTCGGGTAGGTCGCCGACACGTCGATGCGCTCGTTGAAGCCGCTCATCGCCGCTTCCATCAGCTGGGTCGCCGAGTAGTTGTCGCCGATGAGATCCGGCAGGCCGTACATCGCCGACAGCCGGCCGAGCTGATCGTCGGCGACGCCGAATCCGGTGTCGACCATGCCCAGCGGCTCGAACAGCCGCGACTGGAGGAAGTCGCCGACGGTCTGCCCGGACAGCACTTCGATCAGTCGGGCGGCGACATCGATACCGACGCTGTAGTGCCAGCGTGTGCCCGGCTGGAATGCCAGCGGGATGGTGGCCAGCTCGTCGATCAGCGCGTCGAGGGGGCGGGTGGCGTCGTTCATGATGCGGGCGTCGCGGTACAGCGGCGCGACCTGGTTGTCGGCCATGAAGTCGTACGTCAGGCCCGAGGTGTGGCCGAGCAGATCGCGGATCTGCATCGGTCGCACCTGGTCGACGAGGGTGCCGTCGTCGGCGAGCACCTTCGTGGCGCCGAACGCCGGCAGGTACTGCGCGACGGGTTGCTCGAGCTGGAACGCGCCCTCTTCGTGCAGCAGCATCAGTGCCGTCGACACGACCGGCTTGGTCATCGAGTAGATGCGGAAGATGGTGTCGGGCGCCATCGGGGTGCCGGCCTCGCGGTCCTGGAACCCGAACTGTGCGGCGTGGACGATCTCGCCTCGACGGCTGATCATGGTGCTGATCCCGGCGACGCCGCGCTCGTCGACGTATGCCTGCATCACCGGTGCGATGCGATCGAGTCGTGTGCTGCTCATGCCGACGCCTTCGGGCGCGGTGGTCGGGGTGTTCATCGGCGTTCTCCTCGGTCGGTGCTGTCGCCGAAGAGCATCGCGCAACGTCAGCGGGCGGCGAGCCTCGGAGCGCCGCCCGTGTTCAGCCGCGCACAGGCTTGACCGGGGTCTGACGTGGTGGGGTCAGCTTGGTCGGGGTGAGCTTGGCCGGGGTCGGCTTCATCGGCGGTCGGTCGGTGGACATGGTCGTGTGGAACGTCATGCGCTGCAACGTAGGAGCGCGTTGTTCCGGCAGCGTTTCGGACGGGTGAACGGCGCTCGACCGATTGCGCTCAGCGTGCATTGGCGCCATGATCGGGCCATGACGGCACCGACGATGGCGATGTACTCGGTGAAGCCGTACGACCGTCGTTCGTTCGACGCCGCCAACGCCGGCACCGGCGCCGTCGAGATCCACTATCACGAGGCCCGGCTCGAACGATCGACCGCGCGCTACGCCGACGGCGCCGACGTCGTGTGCGGATTCGTGAACGACGACTTCTCCGCCGAGGTACTCGACGAACTCGCTGCATCGGGGACGACGTGCATCGCGCTGCGGTGCGCCGGCTTCAACAACGTCGACCTCGATGCCGCGCTCCGGCTCGGCATCACGGTCGTGCGGGTTCCGGCCTACTCGCCGAACGCTGTCGCCGAGCACACCTTGGCGCTGATGCTGACCCTGAACCGCAAGATCCACCGGGCCCACAACCGTGTGCGCGACCGCAACTTCTCGCTGGAGGGCCTCGTCGGCTTCGACATGGCGGGCAAGACCGCAGCGGTCGTCGGCACCGGTCAGATCGGTGCGATCGTCGCCCGGCTGCTGTGGCATCTGCGCTGCGAGGTGGTGGCGTACGACCCCGTCGCGAACGAGGGGCTGGTCGACCTCGGCGTCACCTACGTCGAGCTCGACGAGGCGCTCCGCGTGGGCGACATCGTGTCGCTGAACTGCCCGCTCAACGAACACACGCACCACCTGATCAACGCCGAGACGATCGCGGTGATGAAACCCGGCGTGATGCTGGTGAACACCGGCAGGGGAGCGTTGGTCGACACCGACGCAGTGCTGGCCGCGTTGAAGCGCGGACACATCGGATCGCTGGCGCTCGACGTGTACGAGGAGGAGAGCGAGCTGTTCTTCGAGGATCGCAGCGACGAGATCCTCGACGACGACAACTTCGCCCGTCTGCTCACCTATCCGAACGTGCTCATCACCGCTCACCAGGCGTTCCTCACCCACGAGGCGCTCGCGGCGATCGCCGAGATCACGCTGGCCAACGCCATTGCCGTATTCTCCGGCGAACCGTGCGCGAATGTCGTGACGGCCCGTTGAGCGCGACGTGAGGATCGACGATGTGCGGATGTCTGGTGTTGCTGGTCGGCGCGATCTTCCCTCGATTCGCGCTCGTGCTCATCGAGATGTTCACGAACTGGAACGACCGGGCCTTCGACAGCTTCTGGATCGGCTTCGCCGGATGGCTGTTCCTGCCGTACACGACCGTCTCGTATTCGGCGATGAACGCGTGGGGCGACCCGATCAACGGCTTCGGCTGGGTCATCGTCGTGGCCGGATTCGTCGCCGACGTCAGCAGCTGGTTCGGCACCGGCGCCCGTAGCCGCCGCTAACCTCGCGCCCGCGGGCGCATAGCTCAGTTGGCTAGAGCGCTTCCCTTACAAGGAAGATGTCGGGGGTTCGAGTCCCTCTGCGCCCACCGATCTACCAGGTGTTTCGCGATGAGCTTCGCCGATATTGGCCCCGCGGTGAGCTACGCGGTGAGTCACGGCTAGCGACGGGGAGCGGATCGTCGAACGGCGCGGCGCGTCTCCTCGTGACCTATCGGAGGGTCTGGGATGCTCGCTCGGCGACGAAGCGTTCGAGCTGGTCGACCGAGAAGCGCACGCTGCGACCGATGCGAATCGGAACCAACTGGTCGCTCCAGATGAGTTGATAGATCGACGATCGACTCAACGACAGGATCTCGGCGGCCTGGACCACCGTGACGAGCAACGTTCGAGATGATGTCGGTCCACCGTCGAGGTCGGGCGCCGTGCGGGTCGGGTGAGAAAGGTCTGCCATGCATGCGTAAAGGCGGTCCCGATCGCCGAGTGCGACATCGTCCGGATCGCACGGTCGTCGCATTCGCACGACCCGCCACACGATTCGCTGCCTCTACCTGGGGTGATCGTGTCATCGAGGGGCGAGTGTTGGTTTCGAGTGGCGAGTGCCGTCACTCGACCGGCTCGGTCTGTATCGGTAGCCAAATCGATCGATCACGGCCGAGCGATCCTGATCTCGGTGATCACCGTGTTCGAGCAGGTGCCGGTTCTGTCGCTGGTGACCACGCGCAGTTCCTGAACCTCGATTTGTCCCGTTTGGTGTTCGGGCGCGCCTTTACGTCAGTGACGGTGGTGCACCCATGGACGTTCTTCGCAGCGGTCCCTGAAGCATACGCCGTCTTCGCCAATGGCTTGACGGAGGTGAACGAGCGGTGGAGAGCAAACACGAGGTCCGAGGTCTGGTGGAGGTCGCCGTGTCCGGCGGCGTGCCGGGTTGCTCGGGTGGCCGCGTCTGTGTGCCGTGGCCGGTCCTCGGCCGCGTGGC
>JBGTCW010000304.1:0-2071 GCA_041748635.1 Ilumatobacteraceae bacterium
GCGTCGTGGGAGGCGTCGTGGGATCCGGCCGCGGGATCGCCGGTGAGTTCGGGGGTGATCCGGTTGGCCAATTCCTTGCCGAGTTCGACGCCCCACTGGTCGTAGCTGTTGATGCCCCAGACCGTGCCCTGGACGTGCACGACATGCTCGTACAGAGCGACCAGCTGGCCGAGCACCGACGGCGTGAGCTGCTCGGCGAGGATCACGGTGCTCGGTCGATCGCCGTCGAACTGGCGGTAGGGCTCGCCGTCGGCGGCGTCACGCCCGAACGCAAGCGCCTCGGACTGGGCGATCAGGTTGGCCATCAGCAGGTCGTGGTGCTCGCGGTACGTGTGATGCGGTGTGGCGAAGCCGATGAAGTCGACCGGCACGATGCGCGTGCCCTGGTGGAGCAGTTGGTAGAAGGCGTGCTGGCCGTTCGTGCCCGGTTCGCCCCAGACGATCGGCCCCGTGGGGAACGTCACTGCCGACCCGTCGAGGCCCACGGACTTGCCGTTCGACTCCATGTCGAGCTGCTGGAGGTATGCCGGGAAACGACCGAGCTCCTCGGCGTACGGCAGCACCGCCTTCGTGTCGAATCCGAGACCGTTGGCGTACCAGACACCGAGCATCGCCATGATCACCGGAGCGTTCGCGGCGATCGGCGCGGTTCGGAAGTGTTCGTCGACGAGATGGAAGCCGTGGAGGAACTCGCGGAAGCGCTCTGGCCCGATGGAGATCATCAGCGACAGCCCGATCGCCGAGTCGACCGAGTAGCGACCGCCGACCCAGTCCCAGAAACCGAACATGTTGGCGGTGTCGATGCCGAACTCGGCGACCCGTTCGGCGTTGGTCGACACCGCGACGAAATGCTCGGCCACAGCATCTTCGCCGAGCGCATCGACGAGCCACGCTCGCGCCGTTCGGGCGTTCGTCAGCGTCTCGATCGTTCCGAACGTCTTCGAGGCCACCACGAACAGCGTCTCGGACGGATCGGACTCGGCCAGCACCGCCGCGATGTCGGCCCCGTCGACGTTCGACACGAAGGAGCAGCGGATCCGCTCGTGGCGGTACGCCGCCAGTGCACGGTCGGCCATCGCCGGGCCGAGATCGGAACCGCCGATGCCGATGTTGACGACGTGGGTGATCCGATCGTCGTTGCGGACACGATCGGCGAAGGCGCCCATCTGGTCGAGCACCGCGTGCACGTCGGGCACCACGTCGACACCATCGACGGTCATCACAACGTCTCGTGGTGCCCTCAGCGCCACGTGCATCACGGCGCGGTCCTCCGTGACGTTGATGTGCTCGCCGGCGAACATCGCGTCTCGCCGAGCTTCGACGCCCGATCGCACGGCCAGCTCGATGAGCCCGGCGAGCACTGCGTCATCGATGCGGTGCTTCGAGAAGTCGATCCGGAGATCCGCCACCTCGACCACGTACCGCTCGGCGCGTCCCGGGTCGGCGGCGAACAGCTCGCGGAGATGTGGAGTACGTGGTAACCCGGCCAGGGCAGAGACGAGATCGGCGGAGTCCATCGACGCCGAACCTAGCAAGACCTACGAGGGTGTCGGCTCGGGGAGGTCGGCGGCCGCCGCTGGGTCGAGCACGACCCACGTCGACGCCCGACGGAGCCGGGTCACGGGCAGCGAAGCGTCGCGCAAGAACCACCGCTGCACCATCGGTGCCTTCGTCTCGCCGAACGTCAGCAACAGCCTCGACCGAGCGGCGTTGACGACCGGTGGTGTCAACGTCATACGTGCGAATCCGTTGAACTCGCCGATCACCTCGCACTTCCGTTCGCTGTCGACGACCGGGTGCGACGGCGGCCACGAGGCCGTGTGGCCGTCGTCGCCGAGCCCGAGGTGCACCACGTCGAACCGCTCGGGCAACCCGTCGGCGTAGCGCTGCGCGGCAACCTCGAGGTCGGCGGCGGTCACCGGCATCAACTCGACCCGACACGGGAAGTCGGCGAGTTGGTTGGCGTTGCGTGCCGGATCGCCATCGGGGGCGACGCGTTCATCGACCTGCCACACGCGCACTGCGTCCCACGGCACATCCTCGTCGAGCAGCACGTCGAACATCGGCGGCG
>JBGTCW010000305.1:0-1746 GCA_041748635.1 Ilumatobacteraceae bacterium
CGGCCTTCGTGGTCGGCCGGCCAGTGGATGCCGGCCCAACCGGCACCGGTCAGCCGACGCTGCCAGTCGAGTCCGGCAGCGACGAGGTCCGGCGGACAGATCGCTCCGTAGTCGCGCGGCGCATGCTGGCGGTTCGCAGCCAACCACGCTGCAGCCTCGTGCTGGAACTCCTCTACCTCGATCACTGAGCCAGCATGTCAGCGGTGACGCCGGTGCCTGGCACCGGCGTGACCTGGTCAGGAGAGGGCCTTCAGGAACAGGGCTGTCTCGTCGGCGATGGTGGCGGGCACTGCGTAGCCGTCCTGCGAGGTCACGTCGCCCCAGTGGGCGGCGAGGTCCTCGGCCGTCAGGTCGCTGGTGTTGGTGTAGCCGACCGTTTCGGCGATGAACACCTCGGCGACTCGGCCACCACCGACGGAGAAGACGCGACCCGTTGCCTCGCACGACTCGTGCGACAGGTAGGTGACGAGCGGCGAGATCAGCTCGGGCTGCAGCTTGTCGCCGAGGCCACCGAGGATGTCCTCGGTCATCCGGGTGAGAGCGAGGGGGGCGATCGCGTTGGCCTTGATGTTGTGCTTGGCGCCCTCGATGGCGAGCACGTTGGTGAACCCGACGAGGCCCATCTTGGCGGCGCCGTAGTTCGCCTGACCGAAGTTGCCGAAGATGCCAGCGGCCGACGACGTCGACACGATCCGGCCGTAGCCCTGCTCGCGCATGATCTTCCACGCGGGCTGGGTCACATTGAACGCGCCACGAAGGTGCACGTCGATCACCGGATCGAACAGGTCGGCGTCCATGTTGTGGAACGACTTGTCGCGCAGGATGCCGGCGTTGTTGATCACGATGTCGACCTTGCCGAACGCGTCCACCGCACTCTGCACGATCGCAGCGCCGCCGTCTGGCGTGGCAACCGAATCGGTATTGGCGACCGCCTCGCCGCCCGCCGCCTGGATCTCGTCGACGACCAGCTGTGCTGCGCCCTTGTCGCTGCCGGTGCCGTCGACGGCACCACCGAGGTCGTTCACCACGATCAACGCGCCACGCCGAGCGAGCATCAGTGCGTGCTGCTTGCCGAGGCCGCCACCGGCGCCCGTGATGATCGCTACCTTGCCGTCGAATCCGAGATCAGTCATGGCGCGCACGCTACCGGCCGACTCGCCGAGGTCGAAAAGCTGGGCCCCTGCGCTCAGCGGGCGAAGCGGTCGAAGCCCGACTCGGCATCGATCACCTGACCGCGCAGTACGGCACCCTCGGCGGAGACGAGGAAGCGGACGAGGTCGGCGATCTGCTTGGGCGAGGTCCAGCGTTTGTCGGGGAACCGCTCGGCGACTGCGTCGTGCGTGGCGGGATCAGCCCATCCGGTGTCGACCGGGCCGGGATTGATGCAGTTCGCCACGATCCCGACGTCGGCGAGAGCGTGTGCCAGCGAGCTGGTCAGCTGGTGCAGCGCCCCCTTCGACAGGGAGTAGGCGAGCTCGCCGTCCATCGGGGCGAGGTGCTGACCGCTGGTGAACCAGATCATCCGGCCGCTCGGGGGAGCCGTGCGAGCATGACGAGCAGCGAAGCGTTGGGCCAGGAGCACGACGCTGCGGACGTTGGCCGCCCAGCACCGGTCGAGTTCGGAGGCGTCGAGGTCAGCGAACGAGGTCGCCGACGACCGGGCGTGCACGGCCACGACCACGTCGAGGCGACCGTGAGCGTCGATGACCTCGTCGATCAGCGCCGCTGGTTCGCGGGGATCTTCGA
>JBGTCW010000306.1:0-3713 GCA_041748635.1 Ilumatobacteraceae bacterium
GGGGTCGCGGCTGACTGACGCTCGTGCCATTGCGAGCAGGGCGTCGGCTCGTCGTTGTGCCTCGGTGCGAACAAGGTCGTTTTGGGTTGCGGTGTCACCGAGTCGCAGTCGGGCGTCGGCCCAGTCGAGTCGCCATTCGGCCTCCGCGTACCAGGCGAAGATCTCGGCGAACTCGACCCCACCGGGCTCGGGGAGGAACCCGGTGAGGTTCCAACCACCGTCAGGTTGAGGTGTCAGGTTGAAGGTGCGTCGTTGTCGGGCGCGTTCGTTGCGATCGTGGTCGCCGACGGGATCGGCGAGCGCTTCCCACATGTGCAGGTTGGCTTCGAACTCGACGAAGGGCAGGTTGACGGCGTCATCGAGCAACATGCCGGCGTCGCGGGCGAGGAGCACGGGGTCGATGCGGGGGTTGGCGGCGACTCGTCCCATGGCTTCGCTCTGGGCGACACCGACACGCCCGTCACGTGCAGCCTGGTCCCATTCGGGCAGTCGGTCGCGCATGCGGGCGGTCTGGAGACGCCGATACGCCTCCGGCCCGGACAGCTGCGCGCGCTGTTTCAGGTATGTGCGGGCGTTGAAGTAGCCCTGCGACCGGAACGGAGTACGGGCGTCGATGGTGCATGCGACGTCGGTGGCGGCGGCGTCGATCATCCGGCGGACCTGCTCGACACCAGCCACCAGCTCAGCCAGCAACTGTGGTTCCATCACGGAGGTATCGAGCGCACCGACTGCTGCGACCGCCGCGACCGCAGCAGCCACCGCGGCGACCATGTCGTCGCCGTCGACTGCCGGGTCGGCGGTGACGTTGACAGGGTCGAAGCCCGCCAATGGTGGCACCGAACCCGGGAACGGGCGCACCGCGGCTCGCCACGCATCGAGATATTCGACACCGCTCAACGACACCTCTCCGTCGAGGTGAATCGACGTGGCAGCGGCCGAAGAACTCATACCTCCCATCATGACGAGGGGGTGTCACAGGGTTACCGAGATACCCGGGACAGACGGATCGTCCGTTCGGATCGGTCAGGTGGTCGCGCTGGAGGCGTGGCCGACCGGAGCTTCCTCGCGGGCTTCGACCAGTGCCCGCCGGAGCCGTTCGCTGATGTCGTTGCAGTCGGCGCATCCCCACAACGCGCTGTAGGCGATGCAACCGAGACAGACGGCGAACACCGCTTCGAGCGTCGCCGCCACCGTGAGCAGACCGATCAGGACGACGGCCACGGCCGGTGCACCGGCGAACCAGGCGATCGAGGCCCCTGCAGTGAAGCCGAGGCCGATTCCCTGCGCGAACCGCTTCGGTGGGCCGGGCACCTGGCGAGAGCGGAACGCCGGATCTCGTCGGCGCAGACGATCCTCGACGACCGGAGTGGCGAAGCGGGTGACGCACTGGCCGAGCGGAGACAATGTCGGGCCGGACAGCACGCGTGCGAGGAATCCGTAGGTGAGCGGAACCAGCACCCACCACTCACGGACCACCAGGAACACGATCGCCTGCGCGACCACGCCGGCTGCCACAAACCGAGCCGAGGTCTCGTTGACCGGATCGGGGAACTGCAGCAACGTTCGCGGACTCATGTCGGCCACGATATCGATGACAATCCCGATCAACAAGGTCGGGATTCACCCGTGCGCGGCTCGCTCGTCGCCACGGTGCCGCTGCGACACCGCAGTAGCGTCGACCGGGTGACGGTCAGCCTCACCATTCGCACCGCCCCGTGGCGGGCCCGCGTGGCACAGCTCGCCAGCGCGGTCGAGGGCTTGGTGCCGGTCGTGAAGGGCAACGGGTACGGGTTCGGGCGCGTGGCGCTCGCACAGCTGGCTGCGCAGTTCTGCGACACCATCGCCGTCGGGACGATCCACGAGCTCGACGGTCTCCCCGACGACGTCGAGGTGGCGGTGCTCACACCCACGCTGGCCGCTCCGGCATCGACCGCGCCGATCCTGACCGTCGGATCGCAGGCCCACCTCGACGCTCTCGACGGGTGGGGCGGTCGAGTCCTGGTGAAGATCGAGTCGTCGATGCGCCGCTTCGGCGGAACCTCCGACCTGATCGCGTCAGCGCGACGATCCGGCCTGGAGGTGATCGGCGCCAGCATCCATCCGCCCCTGGCGGGCACGCCCGACGACCACGCCGCAGACATCACGCGCACACTCGACGGCATCGACCCCGACCTGGAGATCTGGGTCAGCCACCTCGACCCACAGCACTACGTCTCGCTCCCCACGACGCACACATACCGCCTGCGACTCGGCACCTCGCTCTGGCACGGCGACAAGTCGCTCCTGCAGCTGAGCGCCGACGTGCTCGACACCCGCCCGATCCGTTCCGGGACCACCGCCGGCTACCACCAGCACGCCGTCACCGGTGACGGCCACCTCGTGATGATCGGCGCCGGAACCACCCACGGCGTCACGCCGCTCCCCGACGGCCGCAGCCCGTTCCACTTCGAACGACGGCGCCTCGAGCTCCACGAGCCTCCCCACATGCACACCTCGATGGCGTTCGTGCCAGCGGGATCGCCCGTGCCCGACATCGGCACCCGTGTCGACGTGCAACGTCCACTCACGATGACCACGGTGGACATCTTCGAGTGGACCTGATCGAGCCGAACCCCGCCGTCGTCACCATCCTCACTTCGAACCGTCTGCGCGGACCTGACGTCGTGCGCGGCGTCGCGCTGATCGGCGTGGTCGTGATGAACTACCACGGCTACCTGATCCTGCGGGGCAACGCGGCCGGTCGACAACGCTCGGACTCAGGGTGGGTCGAGTCCCTGTTCGATCCGTTCGACGGCCCACTCGCAACGCGGTTCGCTGCGACCTTCGTGCTCGTCGCCGGCGTGAGCGTCACCCTGCTGACGCGCCGCGCCATCGGCGATCCGGTTCGTGTGCACGAGATGCGGTGGCGCCTCATCCGACGTGGCGTCCTGCTGTACCTGGTCGGCCTCCTGCTCGATGAGATCTGGGCCGGCACGATCATCCTCTACTACGGCGTCATGTTCGTGTTGGCAGCAGGAATCTTCACGTGGCGATCGCGCTGGGTCGTCGCCTGCGGCATCGTCGCTGCGATCGCCGCGGCCTCCCTGCGTTTGTGGCAGTTCGATCGGGCCCGCAACGGCGACGACACCACCTGGTTGTCGGCTCCAGATCGTGACTCCGTGCGGCGCCACGTGTTCGAGGTGTTCGTCAACGGCACCCACCCACTGTTGCCGTGGTTCGCCTTCCTGTGCGCGGGCATCGTCCTCGGCCGGGTACTCGGCGCGCCTTGGTGGAGGTCGGCAGCCACCGGTGCCGGCCTCGCGTTGCTCATCGGGTCGGCCCTTCTGGCGGCCATTCCGCCGTCGGGCGCCTGGGCGGTTGCGTTCTCGGTGAGCCCACGCGACCGCAGCATTGTGTACGTGGCCAGCGCTCTGGGAACCTCACTGTTGGCCTACGCGGCGATCGACGCACTCGCCGAGCGGTTCCCTGCTGCGACCGACCCGCTGCGACGAGCCGGGCAGTTGACGTTGTCGCTGTATCTCGCCCACGTGTTCGTGTTCAACCTGGTCGTCGACTGGCTCGGGTGGATCGAACCAGCAGGGGTCGGTGTGGCGCTGACCTTCGCCGCCGCCTTCTGGCTGGTGGCGATCGCCGGCGGCACATGGTGGCACCGCCGCATCGGGCGCGGCCCCGCCGAACACGTCTATCGGTCGTTCGGAGGCTGACCTTCTCGC
>JBGTCW010000307.1:0-14026 GCA_041748635.1 Ilumatobacteraceae bacterium
GGATCCTCGGCAGGCCGGCCGAGCCTCGACGACGTGCGCTTCGCATTGGCCGAGATGAACGTGGCGGTGACCGACCTGGGCATCGCCGACCGCCAGGACGCCGGGCATTTCACCGTGGCCGCACACGGGGTCGACGGTGCACAGCTCGTCGTCAAGCTGTACGGACGCGACGCGCACGACGCCGCCCTCGTGTTGGCGGTGTGGCGCACGATCTGGCTGCGTCAACCGGGGTCGCCCGTGGGTCTGGGTCGCCTGCGCCAGGTCGAACACGAGGCATTGTTGACACTGCTCGCCGCCCAGGCCGGTATCGCCACCGACTCGGTAGTCACCGCGGGAGCCACAGCGAGCGACGATGCCGTGCTCGTGCTTCGGCGCACCGCTGAACCCTTGGTGGAACACGACCGGTTCGCGCGTCCTGACGACGCTCCACCGCCGGTGTTCACTGGCGCCGACACCCCGGCACGACTCGCCGAGATCTGGCAGCTCGTCTCGACACTCCACGATCACGGCATCGTCCACGGCCAACTCGACGAGGACCACGTCGTCGCCGACGATGGCCGGCTCGGCCTGATCGACTTCCGCGGGGCGTCGGTTGCGCCGACTCCCGCGCAGGAACACAGCGACAACGCTCAGATGTTCCTCACCACGGTGGGCCTCTTCGGGCGCGACGTGGCCGTCGAGGGCCTGATCGAGCACCGATCGACCGCACAGATCGAAGCGCTGCTGCCCTACCTGCAACCCACCGCGTTGACGTCGGACCAACGTCGGATGACCAAGGTGTTGGACATCGATCTCGACAAGCTGCGCTCCGACGTAGCGGCAGCGTCTGGTCTCGAGTCGCCCCCGTTGGTCAGGCTGCGCCGATTCACCATCGGTTCGGTCGTACGCGTCGGTCTGCCGGGACTTGCCATCTTCATGATGGTCTCGGCGTTGGCCGGCATCGACCTCGGTGCGTTCGTCGAATCACTCCAGGACGCTTTGTGGTGGCTGGTGCTGGTCGGATTCCTGATCGCCCAGCTTCCGCGGGTGGCGCAGGCCGTCTCGACGCTCGGCGCCGCGCCGATCCCATTGCCGATGGGTCCGGTCTACGCATTGCAGCTCGCGATCTCGTACGTGAACCTCGCGATTCCGACTGCTGCTGCACGCATCGCAATCAACATCAGGTTCTTCCAACGTCAAGGTGTGGCGCCCGCCGCAGCCGTGGCAACCGGAGCGCTCGACGGCGTCAGCGGGTTCATCGTGCAGGCCATGCTGCTCGGGTCACTGTTGCTGTTCAGTTCGTTGTCGCTCGACGTCGACGTGAGCGGGCCGAGCTCGACGGCGTGGCAGATCGTCGCCATCGTCGGCGTGGTCGTCGCCGTCGTGGTGGTGGTGATCCTGGTCGTGCCACGGCTGCGGCAGTACGTCCGAGGGTGGATCCGACGGACCGGCCGTGAGGTGGTGTCGACGCTGCGTGGGCTGCGGTCACCTCGCCGCGTGCTGATGCTGTTCGGCGGGAACCTCGCCGCCGAGCTGCTCTTCGCAACCGCACTCGGCGTCTTCGTCCAGGCCTTCGGGTACTCCCTGCCACTGCACGAACTGCTCTTCATCAACATGGCGGTCTCGTTGCTCTCTGGTCTCGTGCCGATCCCCGGCGGCATCGGCGTGTCCGAGGGCGGGCTGATCTTCGGGCTGACGGCGTTCGGCGTGCCACAGGAGGCAGCATTCGCAGCGGTCATGCTCTACCGGTTCTCGACGTTCTACCTGCCCCCGATCTGGGGCTACTTCTCGCTGAATTGGCTGGAACGAAACCGCTATCTCTGAAAAGGGTGCAACAACCCAGCGATGAGCGAACCCAACGCATGCAGACCCGCCACGTACCGGTGCGATGAGCGAACCCATCGCCTACGGCCGACTTCGCTCATCGCACGGGTGGACCGGTCACGGCGCCGCTCAGCTCGCCAGATCGCCCATCGCCATCCGATAGCGCTCCTCGACGAGATCGGCGAGGCCGTCGGCTCCACGCGCCCGATGCAGTTCGACGAGGGCCCGATGCGCCCGCTCGTCGTACGGATCGGCCTCCACCGCCGCCCGAAGGGCACCAGTTGCCGTGGCATCGAGACCGGCGGCCAGCGCGGTGGTCGCCATGAGGTGGCAGATCTCCGAGAACGAACTGCGCACCTGCTCGCGTGTGGCGGACCACCAATCGTCGTACGGATCATCTGCGAACGGAATACCGGCGTAGAGGGCCGCGGCGCCCTGCAGACGATGCAACACGTCGACCCCCGTTTCGTCGGAGAGATGATCGTCCGACTGCCGCAGTGCGGTCGATGCAGCGTTCAGGAACCGAACCAGATCGACATCGACACGCGTGACATCGAGCCACACCGTGTCGCGATCCACCCGAACGAACGACGACCGCGGGAGCACTCCACGGGGGTCGAGTGAGCGACGGACCGTCGAGATCGCCACCGACAGGCGATTCGCGACTGCTGCGGGCGCAACGCCCGGCCACAGCTGCTCGCTCAGCACGTCGCGCGGCACGTGTGCGCCGCGCGCATCGACCAGCAACTTGAGCACAGCACGCGCCTTGCGCGAGTTCCACGAGATCTCGTCTCCATCGACGTCCGTGCATACGAACCGTCCGAGGACCCGAACCCGAGGGGCTCCGGGTGATCCCTCGGCCGTTGAGCCAGGACTGCCCGACGGACCCCGCTCGACGTGATGCTCTCGAGCCGCGTCGACTCGGGCCATCAGAACGTTGGCCCGATCGGTCAGTTCGACGAGTCCCAGCCGAGTCGCCAGCGCTGCAGCCTCGGCAACCAGCTCCCCGACGCGCGAGTCCGAATCGAGTCGACGATGCTCCAGCAGCGCCTCGGCGAGATCGAGCTGCGCCTCTGCCATCCAGGGCAATGCCCCGAACTGAGCCGTCGAGATGACGGCCCCCTCGAGTCTGTCGATCGCGGCGTCGGGGCGGCCCAGTGCGAGCTCGACGAAGGCGAGGGGCCGCGCCACGGTCCCCCAGTACGAGATGCCCATGGCGATCGGCACCATCCGGTCGTGATACGGGAGCAACCGCTGATGCACTTCAGCCGCCAACTCGAGTGAACCAGAGCGGGCCGACGCCTCGGCAACGGTGGCCATGGTGAGCAGCCAGTGACGGTCGAGCGGAACGGCGTCGAGCCCGACAGCGGCAACACGATCGAGCATCCCGCGGGCCGCCTCTCCGAGACCGTGACGCGACCACAGCCACGCGAGTATCGCTGGCCACACCGGCTCGCTCGACGAGGCCGCCATGTCGCGGTACAAGGGCTCGAGCTCGTCGACGCGACCTTGCATCCAACGGATCACGCCGAGCTGTCCACCCCACACGATCGCACCGTCCGGATCGTCGGCGAGCGCCGCTGCGGCCAACCCTTCGTCGATCAGCCGCTCCGCAGCGGGGAGGTCGCCATCGACGGTGGCCAGCATCGCCCGGAACCACACGTCGTGGCGCAGGAACCCCGGTTCCGCGAGCTCGTTCACCTCGCGGTGCTGCGCGGCGACCACGGCGTCGAGAGCCGTGCGATCTCCGTGCTCGACCAACGCTCCGACCAGCTGGAAGCGCGCTTGCACTGCGAACCCACGATCGTTGCAGCGCCGGGCGATCGCCAGTATCTCGTCGGCCTTCGACGCTCGATCACCGCGATCCGGACCGAGGTCCGTCGCCATCACTGCCGCCAGTGCCTCACCGATGCAACGGTCGTCGTCGACCTCCCGCGCGATGTCGAGCGCCTCCACGGCTGCGTCACGCGCCAGCGTCGGATCCGGGTGACCGACCAGCTCACTCGCCAACTTCGAGAGCAGCAGACTCCGCATCGAACTGCGCTCGGGGCCGATCAGTCCGAGAACGGTACGAACTCGTTCCACGCGCTCGTTGGGATAGACGACCGAGAACGCCTTGCTGAAGCCGCCACCCAAGGACGCGAGCGCAAGGGCCTCGGGGTCGTCGAGTTCGGTGGCCACCATCCAGGCCGTCTCGAACGTCTCGTCGCACTCGGGACGGCGGCCGGCGCGCCAACACGTCCTCCCGAGCGCAACCAGCAAATCGAAACGAAGACGCATCGACTCGCTCGATGAATCGACCCGATCGAGCGAGTGGAGGCCTCGTCGCAGGTGCTCGATCGCGTCCTCGAACGCCAGTCTCGTGACCGCCTGGTCACCTGCCGACGCGCAGGCCCGGGCCGCTTCGACCGCGCGCTCGACGCCAGCGCACAGCAGATGGTGAGCAACTTCGTCGGGTGAGTCATGCCCTGGGCGCTCGGCGAGCAGGTCGGCAAGGCGGCCGTGATGAAGGAACCGTTCGACCACATCGATCTCGTCGACCAGGACCTCACGGAGCAGCGGGTGGGCAAATCGGATCGCGTCGTCGTGGACCTCGACGAACTCGAGCGCAACCGCGGTGGCCAGCCGCTCGGTCATCGGACGCCGATCATCGGCAGGCAGCTCGGACGACAGCAGCGCCTCGACGAGTTCGAGGTTCGCTTCCAGACCGACCAGTGCAGCAATGCGCAGCACGGATCGCTCGGAGTCGTCGACCCAGCGAAGTCGAGCGTCGAGCGCACTTCGAATGCCGTCGGGCACATCGATGGGGTCGGCAGCCTCGGCGGCGATCATCGACGGGGCCAGGTGACGGACGAACAATGGATTGCCTCGAGTGAGTTCGTGAATCCGCCCGGCGACATCATCCGGCGACCGCTCACCGATCACCCCGGCCACCAACTCCGCCACGTCACCCCCGCCGAGACCGTCCAACCCGATCGAACCGCCGAGCCGGGCGGCGTCGTCGAGGTGGGTGATCGCCGCATCGCCCAGTTCGGAACGTGCACGCAGCTCGGCCGGCCGATACGTGCCGAACAACACGATCGGCGCGTCGGCGATCGCCTGAGCGACGAACCGGAGCAGCAACAGCGTGGCCAAGTCAGCGGCGTGGAGGTCGTCGAGCAGGACCACGACCGGGCGATCGGTCGCGATCACCCGCAAGGTCGTCACGACCGCGTCGAACAATTCGAGACGATCGGACTCGGTGAGCGGCTGCGCGCCGCTGAGCTCCTCGGCAAGCTGTGTGACCTCGGTTGTGGTCGCCGGGGCGAGATCTCGGCTGTGCGTCGCGACGATCGAACGGAGCAACCGGGCCCACGGCCAGAACGGTGCCGCACCGCCATGGTCCCACGACGTCGCGACCGCGGTGACCGCTCCGCGGCCTGCGGCATGCCGGATCGCCGCTGTCGCCAACGACGTCTTACCGATCCCGGCCTCACCGTGCACGAACCAGACGGACCCGGCACCACCGAACGCGCTCTCGATGGCCTCGATCAACGCTGTGAGCTCACTCCGACGCCCCAGCAACGTGATCGAGTCGCTCGACGCCATGACGACATCTTGGTCGCTCTACCGCCCGGCGTCGAAGTGGCGACTTCACGATCGCTGACCGTCACCCCGAGATGCGGTCGAGGAACCGGAGCCCTGCGCTCGACGACTCGCTCCGCCAGAGCGCGACGACGTCGCCGGGTGTTTCGTCGATCTGGGCCGAGATCGCGTCGTGGAGCTGCGCGATCTGGGTGCGCTGGGCAGTGACCATCGCAGTGGTGTCGATGCCGCAGAGTTCGGCGATCACCAGCTTGAGGAGCAGTTCACTGCGCAGGTCGCGCAGGTGGGCGACGGGCGTGTCGACCCACGTCCGGAGCTGAGCACGTCCGCGGCGTGTGGCGGCGAGGATCGTACGGTTGCCGCCGGCGATGCCGGGTTCTTCCCCGACCGGTGTCACGAGGCCGCGGGTGCGCAACTGTTCGAGCGACCGATAGGTGAGCGCCCTCGAGAGCGACCACACGCGACCCATGTCGCCTGTCGGCTTGAGGCGAGCAGCGATCGCAAATCCGTGAGTGTCGGCTGGGTAGAGGATGCCGAGACACGCCCACTCTCCGAGCAGGAGCTGCTGTTCCCTGGACCGTCCCACCGCCACCGCCATCACTGCCGACCTGGCGCCGTCACGCCAGGTACACCTCGATGTCGGTGGCCTTGACCGAGGCATGGATGTCGTCACCGGGCCGGAGCTGCAGGGAGTCGAGCGCCGCAACAGTGATCTCGGCGGTGAGCGGGAGTTGGCCGTCGATGCCGACCCGCACACGATCGCCGAGCCGGTCGATGTCGGCGATCGTCCCGCTCCAGGTGTTGCGCGCGCTCCACCCGGCGGACGGCTCGCGGACGAGCATGATCGAGTGCGGTCGGATCACCGCCAACGACTGCCCGGGGAGCGCGTCGGCGATGACCACCCTCGCCCCCGCCTCGGTCGTCAACACGCCGTCGGCCACCACCCCGGCGACGAGGTTCACCCCGACGAGGTCGGCGACATAGCGCGACCGCGGGTGGGCGGTCACTTCGGCGAGGGTGCCGACCTGCACGATGCGTCCGGCCTCGACGATTGCGACCCGATCGGCGAGCGCGTACGCGTCGACCGGATCGTGAGTGACGAGCACGCGCATCCCGTCGAACGTGTCGAGGTGCCGGCGGAGATCACGGCGGACGCTGGCGCGAGTACCCGCATCGAGTGCGGCAAGCGGCTCGTCGAGCAACAGCAGCCGCGGAGTGGTCGCAAGGGCGCGGGCCAGCGCAGCCCGTTGCGCTTGGCCGCCCGACAGTGACCGTGGCCGCTGGTCGGCGTACTCCGCCAGACCGACGCGCTCGACCCAGTCGCGTGCGATGCGCAGAGCGTCGACCTTTCGGGCCTGTCGCGCTCGCAGGCCGAACGCGACGTTCTCGAGCACGCTCATGTGCTCGAACAGCAGGTAGTCCTGGAACACGAACCCGATCGGTCGTTCTTCGGGTTCGACGAACGTGTCGTTCGCCGGGTCGTCGACAACGATGTCGTCGACGACGATGCGCCCCGCATCAATCGGGGCCAGCCCGGCCAAACAGCGAAGCAGCGTGCTCTTGCCGGCCCCGTTCGGTCCGAGCAGCGCGAGCAGCTCACCCGGGACCACGTCAAGCTCGGCACAAAGGTCGAGACTGCCGAGGCGCAGTTCGATCTGCGCCGACAGCGTCACGCGGCCACCGTCGACATCGCCCGGTCCGGGCGACCGAACCACCGATCACGGAGTCCGACCAACACAGCGAACGAGATCGCCATCAACAGCAGTGCCAGGACGATCGCCTCCTCCGGGTTGGTCTCCAACGACAGGTAGACCGCGAGTGGCATCGTCTGCGTCGTGCCCGGGAAGTTCCCGGCGAAGGTGATCGTGGCGCCGAACTCACCCAGCGCTCGCGCCCAGGCGAGCACCGCACCGGCAGCGAGTGCTGGGCGGATCGCCGGCAACGTCACCCGCCGAAACGTGTACCAGCGCGACGCGCCGAGCGTTCGCGATGCGTCCTCGAATCGGGTGTCGAGTTGGCGCAGTGAAGCCTCGACCGTGATCACGAGGAACGGCATCGCCACGAAGGTCTGGGCCACCACGACCCCCGCTGTTGTGAACGGCAGCGTGACGTCGAACCACTGGTCGAGGTACTGGCCCACGATCCCGCGCCGACCGAGCGCGAAGAACAGCGCAACGCCACCCACCACCGGCGGAAGCACCATCGACAGGGTGCACAGCGCGCGCACGACGTTGCGGCCCGGGAACTCGACCCGGGCCAGCAGCCACGCCAACGGGACGCCGAACACGATCGACAGTCCCGTCGCCCACAGCGAACAGATCATCGAGAGACGCAGCGCCGTCAGCACATCGTCGTCGCCGAGGTACTGCCAGGCGTTCGACCACGGCGCTCGCCACACCAACCCCACCAACGGCAGCGCGAAGAACACCACAGCGACGCTCGCGAGAGCAAGCACCGGGAGCGGCAGCGCCGCCCGCCCGCGTCGACGTCGCTGTCGAGTCATGGCTCGAGGAATCCATAGGACGAGAGGATGTCCTGGCCCTGCTCGCTGCCGACGAAGGCGACGAAGGCCTCGGCGCCATCGGAATTCGGAGCGTCGCTCGTGACCGCGATCGGGTACTCGGCGATCACGTTGATGTCCGTCGGGATCTCGACACCGTCAGCGGCCGTGCCGACGGCAAGAACGTCGGTGCGGTACACGATCCCGGCGTCGGCCTCACCCAGGGTGACCTTCGTGACAACGGCGTTGACGTTCTCCTCGAACGACTTGGGGGTCACCGTGACACCGGCGTTCGCGAAGATCTGTGCTGCGTAACGCCCACACGGGACCTCGGGGGCGCACTGGACCACGATCAGATCATCGTTCGCCAGGTCCTCGACACCGGTGATTCCCATCGGGTTGCCCGCGCCCACGACGATCTCCGCACGATTCGTTGCGAACACCGTCGGCGTCGAGGCGTTGTTACCGGCGTCGGTCAGCTTCGCCATGTTGCTCGTGTCGGCGGACGCGAACACGTCTGCGGGAGCACCCTCGATGATCTGAGCCACCAACGACGACGACGACGCGAAGTTGAAGTCGACCTCTGCGTTCGGGTACTCCATCTCGAACGCGTCGCCGAGTTCGGTGAACGCGGCGGACAACGAAGCAGCAGCGAACACCGTGATGGCCTTCGAGTCGGTGCCGCCCGACCCACACGACACGCCGACGACGGCCGCCAACGCACTGACCGCTACCTGCAGGCGGATCGATCGACGCACGCCGCGAACAATAGTCAGCCGCAGACTAATTCGACGGCGCCGACGGCTCGGGATGTGGACGCTTGCGGCGTTCTTGCTCAAGCGCAGACGATTCAGGCCGAAAGACAGAAGTGATGAGCAGCACAACACGCACTGGCCTGCCTTCATCGGGACGGGCGGCAGACCATCCGCTCGGCTTCGACCCGATGAGCGGAACGTGGCCGATGATTCTGCTCAATGTCGCCTGGGTGATGTCGGTCACCGCAGTCAGCGGCGTGCTCGCCCTTCGGGTCTCGGCAGGTTGGGCTGCGCTTGCCGCCTATGCGGCCATCGCCTCGATCTCGCTGTTCGTGCTCACCGCTCTGCCATTGCGGTACTTCCTGCTCGAACAGCGCCGCGCCGCAACGGCACGCGAGGAACAACTCTCCGACGAGAGCGATCGCCGACATTTCGAGTCGCAGCTCGTGCGTGCCCTCGACATGGCTGACGAGAGCGTCGACGCCGTCGCCGTCGCCGTACGCGGCCTGCAGGAACGGATGGGTGCGGCTGGCGTCGAGATCATGCTCGCAGATTCGAGTCGGGCGCATCTGATGCGAACTGCCGACGCGACCGCCAAAGCGACCGGCGGAGCGTGCCGTGTCGACACACCTCGCGGCTGCCCTGCGGTCCGCGCTGGCCACGCGCTGCGCTTCGACGACAGCGACGCGCTCGACGCCTGCCCGCACCTCCGGTCGCGGTCCAGCAGTTGCTCGGCTGCACTGTGCGTCCCCATCAACGTGATGGGCTCGACCACCGGCGTCATCCATCTCACCCGTAGCGACCCGGCACCATTTCTGCCCCGCGACGCGATGACGGCCTCTGGGGTTGCTCAGCAACTCGGTTCGCGTCTCGGTCTCGTGGCCGCAATGGCCCAGAGCGAACTCCAGGCGAACACCGATCCGCTCACCGGGCTGCTCAATCGACGAAGCCTGGAGAACCAGGTTCGAGCCCTGCGCGCCGATCAAGTGCCCTATGGCATCGTGCTGGCCGACCTCGATCACTTCAAGACCCTCAACGACACCCACGGCCACGACGCAGGCGATCGAGCATTGCGCGTCTTCGCCCGGGTGATGCGAGCCGTCGTCGAGAGCGACGACCTCATCTGCCGATACGGCGGCGAGGAGTTCGTGCTCGTGCTGCCCCACGCCAATTCGAACGACGCGTCCGCCGTCGTCGACCGCATCCGCGCTGAACTGCAAACCGTCACCACCGACGGTCAGACGCCCTCGTTCACCTTCTCCGCCGGCATCACCGACACCACCGACGGCGACGACCTGGCGGAACTCGTGACGAAGGCCGACCAGGCATTGCTGCGGGCAAAGTCCGACGGCCGTAACCGCAGCGTCGTCGCCGGGGAGATCACCGGTCGATCGATCGCAGAATCACGGCCAGCAGCAGTGATCGGACTCGACGACATCGTGGCGACCACTGCAAACGGATCGCTGTCACCGGTCGCCTCGCTCCAGTCGAGCTGAGCAGCCGAACTCCGCGGCCTGTTCCTCGGTGAGGACCGAGCCCGCGTTGTACCGCTGACGCTGTACCGCAAGGTTGGACGCAGATCGCGTCTGCTCCCGACGACGAGCCGACTCCACGTGCGTCCCTCCGCACACATGGAGAACTCGTCATGAACCAGTCCAGCACCGTCATCCACTCATGTGCTTCATCCCGACAGGCGCCGACCCCGAGAAATACCTCGACGCTGCGGCTGCATCCAGCGGTGAACCACCGGTCGTCTCAGGCGGCCCACCCCACTTCGTCAACGGCATGTACGCCGAACTCGTCGTGGAGCCGACGGCCTGACCCGACCGCTCAGGCCGGCTGGCGCCGGCGGACGATCGCCACGGAGGCCATCCCGATGACGAGCACCGCAACACCGATTCCGGACTGCGTCACGAGCGACCCGGTGCCCGTTGCAGGCAGCGTGCCGTTCGTCGGGGTGAAGACGGACGATGTGGTCGAGAGGTCCCCGTCGGCCGGCGCTGACGTCGGAACCGTCTGCCCAGGAACGGTGCCGCCTGCCGCAATGGTCGTCGCGGCCGCAGGGGTGGTGGTGGTCGCAGGCGATGAAGCGTCGCAGTCGAGCGACGTGAAGACGTCGTTGATGAGCGTCACGGAGCCGGTGCGGGCGAGCGCTCGACCATTGACCGTCACGCCGTTGTTGACCGAAATCGACGTCTCCGCCAGGATCGTGCCGACGAACGTCGAGCCGCTGCCGAGCGTGGCCGAGCTCCCGACCTGCCAGAACACGTTGCACGGGGAGGCCCCGTTGATCAGGTTGAACGTGCTCGCGCTGCCGGTGATCAATGTGGAGTCGGTCTGGATGATGAAGACGGCGGCAGCGTCGTTCAGCCCGTCGAGCGTCAGGGTGCCCGTCAACCCGAGCGCGCCCTTGGACGCCGCCGCGTGCACCCCGGGGAGCAGCGTCAGGCCGCCAAGTTCGGCAGGTTGGGTGAACTCGACCACGCGACCGGCGGCGTTGCCATAGGCGATCGTCAGATCGCTCTTGGCCTGCAAGGTGTCGGCGTTCGCAGCCTGAATCGTGGCCGGCGGGGTCACGATGCCGGGCGGGAACCCGGTGATCGAGGTGCCCGGATGTAGGCCGACGCTCCGGGCGAGGACGCTCGGGCCGTCGTTGGTCACCGTCTCGCCACCGAGTACCGAGTAGCCGGCGGCTGTCGCCAACGGCACGGTGGGGACGATTGCGGCGGTGGCGGATTGTCCGCCGGAGAGCGCGAGCGCCGTTCCGGCGAGCAGCGCCACGGCGGCGGCGGCGAAACGCGGCCCCCGTCCGCGCCCGTGCGAGGGGATAAAGCGTGGGAAGTCCTGTGCGGACATTGTGAGGTCTCCTGGCTACGGGTAGCGATTCGGTGACCCTGCCGTTGCCGGCGGTGAAGGACCAAAGCCATGCGCCCGCTGAGGCGGGTTGGCCGTTGCGTACGATGAACCGTTTCCAGGCCACCGCGAGCCGCGATTGCGGACTCACGTCGTCATCGGCATGTTCCGGAGCGGACTTGAGCGGTTTTCTCGAGAAACGTTCCCCCGCTCGCTCCATCACGGTCGGGCGTTGGATCTCTAGACGGATCGTCGCTTCGAGTAGGCGCTTCGCCGTTCCCGCTCAGCTTCGACCCGGAAGGGTCGACACTCGGTGGCAGGAAGTCTGCGGCCACACGAGAGGTGCCACGACATGAGCTGGAATCGGAGTCGAAGGGGCCCAACTGGCGTCGAGCGGACGTCCGTGGGCACGAGAGACCTGTCTCCGGTCGCCCTCATCGGTGCAGGAGCCGGCGGTGTGATCACCTCGTGGAACCGTGCGGCGTCGTCACTGCTGGGATGGCGGGACGTCGATGTGCTCGGTCGGTCGCTGCATGAGGTGCTGGGGGTCGACGTGGCGCCGAGCACGCTGCACGGTCGAGGCGTGGTGCGCACCTGCGAGCGCGTGTTGTCGGCAACCGGACGGACCATCGATGTCGAACTCCTGCTCGACGTCGACCCGGGCGCCTTCTTGATCTCCGGTGAGTACATGGTGGCGTTGGTTCCGGTCGTCAGCGCCATCGACATCGGCGCAAGCCCTCGAATCGACAACTGGGTCGATGCGGCAACAGCGATCAGTGGGATCGGTGGGGTCGTCCACTGCGTCGCGATCGGGCTCGTCGGCATCGATGCGGTCAATCGTGGCTACAGCCGCTCGACCGGTGACGCGGTACTCCAGGAGGTCGCTGCTCGCCTCGAGCGCTCGGTGGGGGCCGTCGGACGCGCGATGCGCATCGGGGGGAACCAGTTCGTCGTGGTTGCGCCATCCAGCCTCGAACTCGATCCGTCGCAGCTCGTCAATGCCGTCTCCCAGCCGATCACCACGCGTCTCGGCACGGTCAGGATCGGTGCGTACGCCGGCTCGATCTCCGCTGACTCCACCTCTGGCGTCGTCGCCCTCGGACGAGCGGATGCGGCGAGGCGATGCGCGCAATCGCGCGGGATCGGCGCCGTGGAACATGTCCGTGACGACGTCGCTCAGGGCGACGCTCGCGATCGGCGCCTGAGCAGCCTGCTGATCGATGCGGTCGCGCGGCGAGACATCTCGGTGATCTTCCAGCCGGTGGTCGAACTCAAGTCGGGCGACATCATCGAGTTCGAGGCACTCGCCCGATGGACCTCGAGCGAGCTCGGCGAGGTCTCCCCCGCCACGTTCATCGAGGCCGCGGAGGAGGCGGGACTGATTCATGACCTGGGCCAGATCGTGCTCGCCGGCAGCCTCGACATCGTCCGAGCAGAGGTGTTGGCGGGACGGTGGGGTGCCCGCCGCGTCTCGGTGAACTTCTCGGCGGCGCAGTTGTCGCATCCAGACCTGCCAGCACGTGTCCTCCAGGCGCTGGCTGACCGCGATCTCCCGGGTGAGGTGCTGCAGCTCGAGCTGACCGGATCCCGCCTGCTGCCCGACATCGCGTCCATCGGTCCCGGTCTCGTCGAACTCCGCAGTCACGGCATCCGTCTGGCGATCGACGACTTCGGTGCGGGTTGCGGCAACCTGGCAACGCTCCGCGACCTTCCGGTCGACGCGGTCAAGATCCACGGTCGATTCGTCGCCAACATGTGCACCTCCCGGGCCGACACCGCCGTCGTGCGGGCGATCGTGTCGCTGGCTCGTGAGCTCGGTGCAGATGTGACAGCGGTCGGCGTAGAGACCGCCGAGCAACACTACGCACTCGCACGCCTCGGCTGTGGTGCAGCGCTCGGGTTTCTGTACTCGGGCGACCGCGAGCCGCCCCATCTGTACGAACCCATCCGACATCCTGGTCGCCGCCAGCGCGTCAGCATCCCGTTTCCGGACGACGAGAACGAACGGGTTGCGGCGCTGCACCGCACCGACATCCTCGACACCCCCACCGAGGATGTGTACGACGAAATCGTGCGAGCTGCAGCCGACCTCTGCGAGACGCCGATCTCACTGGTGAGCCTCATCGATGAGGATCGGCAGTGGTTCAAGGCCAAGGTCGGACTCGACGCCGATGAAACCCCGCGTGAGCAGGCGTTCTGTGCGCACGCGATCTGTTCCGACGAGTTGATGGAGATCCCGGACGCACACGAGGACGACCGATTCGCCTCGAACCCGCTCGTGCTCGACGACCCGAACGTGAGGTTCTATGCAGGGGTCCCGCTCCAGGCGGAGGCCGGCTACAGCTTCGGCACCTTGTGCGTCATCGACACCGTGCCACGTGTGCTGACCGCCGAGCAGCGCGATGGTTTGTCGCGTCTGGCTCGGCAGGTGACGGTGCTCCTGGAGCTTCGAGGTTCGGTCAATCAACTGCGAAGCGCCTACCGCGACCTCGAACTCGCTCACGACGAACGCGATGCCGTGGAGGCGAGC
>JBGTCW010000308.1:0-1706 GCA_041748635.1 Ilumatobacteraceae bacterium
GGCCGAAGTGCCGCAGCTCGCGGCGCTCGCCACAACGAGCCGCAGCGTTCTGTGGGCGGCGCGACGTCAGCGACGGTCGCTGGCCGGCACGGCGACTGCTGCGGCAAGCCCGATCTTCGCGACGCCCCGAGCGGGGATGCACGCGCTGACTCGTACCGTCGCCGACGCCGTCACCGCAGCAGGTGTCGAGGTCCAGACCGGCACCTCTGTCCGCTCGATCGGCCCCACCGACGAGGGTCGCTGGAATCTCGGCACCGACGGCGGTGCAGAGGGAGTGGCCGAGGGCGGGCGCCATTTCGACGCCGTCGTGTTCGCTACCCCCGCTGCCGTCACGGCGACCGTGATCGCCGAGATCGCACCGACAACGGCAGCCCTGCTCGAGCAGGCAGAAACCGTGGACGTCATCATGGTGACACTGCACATCGACGGCGAACAGTGGCCCGATCGCCTCCGTGGCCTCAGCGGCTACCTCGTCCCGAAACCCGATCAGCGCTGGGTCACCGCGACGTCGTTCGCATCACAGAAGTGGGCGCATTGGCGTCCACCGTCCGGCGGGGAGATCATCCGGGTCTCGCTCGGACGCGACGGCATGGAGGTGCTCCACCTCGGCGACGACCAGGTCCTCCGATTCGTGCTCGACGACCTCGAGCGTCACCTCGGCGTGGCGTTCGCTCCGATCGAGGTGCGCATCACGCGGTGGCCTGCAGCATTCGCCCAGTACCGCCCGCATCACGCCGATTGGGTCGCCGAGGTCGCGTCATCACTGCCCGCCGGTCTGTACGTGACGGGCGCCGGATTCAGCGGGATCGGGATTCCGGCCTGCGTCCGCGCGGGCACCGCCACCGCCACTCGCGCGGGGAGGTCGGCTCGACTTCTGGCAGACTCTGGGTGATGGTCACTTCCGAACACGCCGAGCACGGCGCACTCGGCTCCCGTCGGCGCCGGATCGCAACTCTTGCGGCCGCGCTCGTTGTGGTGACCGGTCTCGGCGTCCTGGCGGCGGTCGACCTCGAACGCGCTCCAGACACCGTTGCATCGTTCAACTCCGACTCGGCCACCACCACCGCAGCGCCGACCACCTCGTCCACGACGACCACCACGACCACCACCACGACGACGACCACCACGACCACCGAAGTTCCCCTGCAACTCACGGAGCCGGTCGCGCCGCCGCAGGATGAACGAGGTGAGGAGAACAATCCACCGCTCGGTCGGATCGCGATCCCGGCGGTCGGCCTCGACTCCGAACTACAGCAGGGCATCCGCCTGACGACCCTCGACCGTGGTCCTGGACACTGGCCTGGCACTGCAATGCCGGGCGAGATAGGCAACGTCGTCGTCGCCGCCCACCGCACGAGCCACGGTGCCGAGTTCCGCCATCTCGATGCGCTGGTCCCTGGTGACGAGGTCATCTTCACCACCGAGGACGGAACGTTCACCTATCTGGTGACCGGCACACAGATCGTCACCCCCGATTCGTTGTGGATCGTCGACCCCACCGACACGCCGACAGCAACGCTGTTCGCCTGCCACCCGCTCGGTTCGACCGCCAAGCGCATCGTCGTCAACCTGGCACTGTCGACTTGACCGACGACGCCGCTGCGGCGACGCTCCGCGGGCGCCTCGCCCATCCCGCCCTCGCCCTCGGCGCCGGCACCCTCGTGGCGTTGTCGATGCCGCCGTGGGGATTCTGGCCGCTCGCGATC
>JBGTCW010000309.1:0-1791 GCA_041748635.1 Ilumatobacteraceae bacterium
GGTGTGCGACGGACGAGGGGCCGCGCCCGACGACGACGCGGTTGCGGCGCTCGCGTCCTTGGTTGCGGGGGCGCAACGACCGGCGTTCCTGGTCGGCTCCGACGTGTACTGGGATGGTGCTTGGGAGGAACTCGCCGAAGCGGCGGCCCACCTCGGCGTGCCGTGCTTCTTCAACGGGATGGGCCGCGGCGTCCTGGCGGCCGACCACGACCTTGCGTTCCTGCGGACGCGTGGGTTGCTCAAGCAGCGTGCCGACGTGGTGGTCGTGTTCGGTACCCCGCTCGATTTCCGGCTCGGCTTCGGCCGGTTCGGCTCGGCCGAAGTCGCACACGCCGTCGACGCCGAATCGCAGCGAGCTGCCCACGTCGACGTGCTCACCGTCGTCGGGGATCTGCGCCTGACGCTGGCGGGCCTCGCGGCCTACGCCGGCGATCGAGTCGAACATGCCGACTGGATCGCCGAGTTGCGCGACGCCGAGTCAGCGGCCGCTCTCGGCGAGTTGCCCCTGATGGAGGCCGACGACGCGGCGATCAAGCCGAGCCGGATATACGGTGAGCTCCGCAAGCGCCTCGAACGTGACGCGGTGGTGATCTGCGACGGCGGCGACTTCGCGTCGTACGCCGGCAAGTTCATCGAAGTGTTCGAACCGGGTGGATGGCTCGACACCGGGCCGTATGGATGTCTCGGCAACGGGCTCGGCTACGCGATCGCTGCTCGGGTCGTGCGACCGTCAGCGCAGGTGGTGCTGCTGCTCGGTGACGGTGCGGCCGGTTTCAGCCTGATGGACGTCGACTCGCTGGTGCGTCACGGCCTCCCGGTCGTGATGATCGTGGGCAACAACGGGATGTGGGGCCTGGAGAAGCATCCGATGCAGGCGATCTACGGCTGGGACATGGCCTGCGACCTGCAGCCCGAGCTTCGATACGACGAGGTCGTGACGGCGCTCGGCGGCGGCGGGGAGACCGTGTCCTCACCCGCCGACATCGGCCCGGCACTTGATCGTGCGTTCGCGAGCGGCGTGCCGTACCTCGTGAACGTCCTCACCGACCCCGCCGACGTCTACCCCCGCAGCAGCAACCTCGCCTGACGTACACGTTGTGCCAGGCACATCCTGTACGTCGATCGGTCGGTCAGGGGGCGCAGCACTTGCCCATGAAGCGGTCGATGTCGACCACGACGCGGGTGATCTTGCCGGCAGCCACCAGGCCGCCCGGGTCCGAGGCGGACACCGTGAACTTCAAACGACGCCCGTCGATCTTCTCGAGCACGGCCTCGGCGGTGACCTCGGCGCCGATCGGAGTCGGCTGCAGGTGATCGAACTGGATGCGCATGCCCACGGTGGTCGAACCGTCGTCGAGCGCGTTGGCCAACGCATTGCAGCACGCCTCTTCGCACAGCGCGACGAGTCGTGGCGAGCCGAGGACTTCGACGATCCCAGATCCCAGTGCCAGTGCAGTGTCGGCCTCGGTGACCGTCAGTTTGGCGTCGCCTCGCATACCTGTTTCGAGATTCACCTCGACAACGCTAACAACGCTGGGCCGGAGACCGTCGTAACACCAGCGCGAGCGTCGATCGCTCGACATGCCCTCGCAGGTCTCTCGACGTAGGCTCGGCCGGGTGATCGAACGAGACGTCCTGCAACGAGTACTTGCCAGCGCCGTGAGTGGAGGCGCCGAGTTCGCTGAGGTCTACGCCGAGGACAAGCGGTCGACCTCAGCGGGCCTCGACGACGGGCGTGTCGAGCAGGTGTCGAGCGGCCGCGATCGCGGCGCCGGCATCCGCGTCGTGGCG
>JBGTCW010000310.1:0-2738 GCA_041748635.1 Ilumatobacteraceae bacterium
GCGACGATCGGCTGACCCGCCATCGGGCGCGAGCCACCGAGGGGAATGCGGACGTACTCGGTTCGTATTGCGTCGGCGAGCAGGCTGTCGGGATGGCGTCCGAGCCGCCCCGCCAACCGGGCGAGCAGCGCAATCGGTTCGACCGCCGGCCGGGCGGCGAGCACCGTCTCCTCGACGAGCCAACCGTCGTGCACCGGCAACGAGTAGCAGAACGTCGTCACGCCGCTCGGTCCGACGCTCGACGCTGCACCGTCCGAGCCGGTCACTCCCCGGAAGTCCATGAAGGTGGGGCGGCCCAACTCGCCGTCGGGAGGTTCCGGCAGGACGACACCGAGCGCGGTCTGCCACGCGGGGGCGCGCCCCCCACCCCGCCGGGCGAACCGGGCCGGCCATCCGGTGGCATCGAACACGAGGCGGGCCCGGATGGCGTTCCCGTCGTCGAGCACGACGCGATGACCGATGCCTCCGAGCGCTGACTCCTCGACCCGCCCGACGCGTGCCATGCGGTGGGTGACACCGGAGCGCAACGCGGACCGGAGCGCGTCGTTGTCCAACGTCGCGTACGCGCGAGCGAGGAGGTGTGCCCGGGATCCGTACGCCCAGACTTCGTGGCTGTGCGTGGAGACGACCGTGTCGACATCGACCAGCGCATGCTCCCCGCGAAGGTCGTCGATCCAGGTGCTGTACGTGGCCGACCACGGTGCGTCGTCGCCGATCAGGACGACGTCGACACCGGCTCGTTGGCACCCGAGTGCGAGCGCGCTCCCCGCTGGCCCGTCACCGATGACAGCGACATCCACGGCGACGTCATCGCTGGCGTGCGGCGGGGTCACTGCCGTTCGAGCTCGGCCATGCGCCGGAACTGCTCGACCACATCGGGGGTGACGTGCACCGGATCGAGGGTCCGGTAGACCGTCTCGACATTCACAGCGATTCGACCGAACTCTCCCCACTCGCCGAAGCGTTCGTCGAGACCGAGCTCGCGTCCGATGTCGCGTGCGGCGTCGAAGGCGTCCATGCCCGCCGCATGGCGTGCGGTCGCGGCCTCGTCGACGAACGACAGGTAGTCGCGCACCGCCACGATGCCGGCGGTGTCGGTCACCGGTCCGTGTCCCGGTACGGCGGTCTCGATGTCGAGGTCGAGCATCAGGTCACACGCGGCGATCCAGTTCGACAGCGGACCAGCCCACACGATCGGGGTGCCACCGATGAACAGGATGTCGCCGGTGTACACCGTTCGAGCATCGGGCACGTACACGATCGTGTCGCCGGTGGTGTGGGCCGGTCCGACCTCGATCAGCTCGACACTGCGGCCGCCGACATCGATGTCGAGACGCCCGTCGAAGGTGCTCGTCGGAGGGACCAGTTCGATGCCCTCGAAGTGGAACTCGCCGAAGAATGACCTGAACAGGTCACCGACCTCACCGGGCGCCTGATTCAGTGCGGCGAGCATCGAGGGCGGCACGTCGGCCATCTCGTGGGCCGTGGCGGTCGACGCGACGATGTCGACCGTGGGGTTTCGACGGGTGACCTCGGCATTGCCGTAGCAGTGATCGCCGTTGGCGTGGGTGTTGACGACGGTATCGACCGGTGCGGCGGCGGTGGCGTCGCTCATCGCGTCGAGCATCGCTGCAGTCAGGTCGAGGTCGAAGAGCGTGTCGACCAACAGGGATCGACCGTCCCCGACGATCAGGCCGGCGTTGCTCCATCCCCAGCCGCCGTCGGGCTGCAGGTACGCCAAGCAGCCGTCGGCAAGTTCGTGGAGTCCGTGCGTGTAGCCGGTCGTGCTCGCCATGGGGTCATCTTGACACGGCGTCGCTCATCGCTCGGGTCTGGCCGAGGCGGAGGCGCGGAGCCAGCGGGCGCTCAGTCGTTCGGCGAGCATGGTGGTCGGCAGGTGCGTGTTGACGTCGGGGATCGAGGGGAACACCGACGCGTCACACACGTAGAGGTCCTCGTAGCCGACGAGCGCTCCGTCGTCGTCGACGACCGTGCCCATCGCGCAGCTGCTCGAGGCGTGCACGTAGTCGCCGACGGCCCCACGAACCCACTGCGCGATCGCCTCGTCGTCGCACAGCGCCGCGGTCGTCGTACCGACGGCGTCGATAAACACCTCCGCCACGATCTCCCGGAACGCCGCCGTACCGAGCAGGTCGAGCGTCATCCGCACCCCGGCCACGAGCGCCGCGAGGTCGGCGGGATCGTCGAGCAACGCGAAGTCGACGATCGGGTCGATCGCGGGATCGTCGGACGCCAGCCGCACCGTCCCGGCCCGTCCGACGGGTCGCATCAGCGCAGTCATCAGCAGGCCGAACCCGGGTGCGGACGGTCCGAGGTGGTTCAACGGGAGGATCTGCAGCGGATCGCGCTGGAGCAGCGAGCCGATCGCGAGGTCTCCCGGGCGGGCGGCGCCGGGGTCTCGGAGCTGCAACGTGAACGGCGCCGACGGATGATCCTGGAGTCCGGTGCCCACGCCCGGTGTGTCCACGTGCGATCGCAACAGGATCGCCGGCGAATGAATCGCGCCGGAGGCGAGCACCACCCGATCCGCAGCGAGCACCTCACCATCCGACAGCCGAACTCCCACGGCTCGACGGCCGTCGAACACCACTCGATCGACCAGCGCCTGCGATCGCACCACCAGGTTCTCGCGATCGAGCTCTGGCCACAGCGACGCCTCGGCCGACGTCACACGCCGTCCGCCTCGACGCGTCAACCGGGCGAGCGAGGCGTCGGGT
>JBGTCW010000311.1:0-2122 GCA_041748635.1 Ilumatobacteraceae bacterium
GCCGCGCTCGAACACTGCGGCTCGCAGCTCGAGGCTCACGGCCAGGCCCGTGGCGGCGTCACGCTGGTAGGCGCTCGCCGCGAGGTTGAGCGCGGGGATCGTCGTGGTCGGCCCCTGATGTAACACTGGGTCGATGCCGACTCGGAAGATCCACGACATCGAGTTCAGTGAGCTCCTGCAGCTCGAGCCGCACGGACCGGACACCTACGTCGGCATCGCGGCGCGTTATCCGTGGGGTGGACGACTCTTCGGCGGACAGGTGGTCGCCCAGGCGCTCAGGGCAGCATCCCGCACGGTCGACGCCGACCGGGCAGCGCACTCGCTGCACTCGTACTTCATCCGCCCCGGCGCCGCCGAGGAACCGATCCGCTATGAGGTCGAGCGCCTCCGCGACGGTCGATCGTTCAGCACCCGTCAGGTGGTCGCTCGCCAGGCGGCCGGCGCGATCCTCAACCTCTCGGTGTCCTTCCACGTGCTCGAGGACGAGGCCGACGTGGCCGTCGCCACGTTGCCCCCAGGGTTGCCGGGCCCGGACGATCCGTCGTTGCTCGACCACTCGTGGACCGGGCTACTCAAGCGCAAGGCGACGTTTCTGGAGGACGGCACGATGGGGTACTGGATCCGACTCGACGCCGACATGGGTGATGACCCGGCCGATCACCAGTGTGCGCTCGCCTTCATGTCCGACGCCGCCCCGTCACGAGCCGCGCGGTCCTCACATCCCGATTTCGCCGGCGACACCGCCGACCGGCGACTGTTCCAGGGTGCGAGCCTCGATCACTCGGTGTGGTTCGAGCGACCGACCGACCCGCCGCAATGGCACTGGTTCGCCACCCGTTCCCATGGCATCAATCGAGGTCGGGGACTCGTGACCGGTGACGTCATCCGCCAAGACGGACTGCAGGTCGCAACCATTGCGCAGGAAGTGTTGGTTCGGCGCCGAAGCGATGCCTGATGGGCCGCGTCGTCGCGCTCCGTCACAGGATTTAACCTCGGAGTCGTGCGCCGAACGACCGTTGCCCTGCTCGCAGCCACGGCAGCGACGATCGGCGCGGTGGTCGGTGCCGGCACCAGCGTGTCCGCTCGTGCCGAGGCGCCGACCGCCGAGTTCCTGTCTCGGATCGAACGAGTCGTGACGCTCGGCGACTCGTACAGCTCGGGCAGCGGTATCCACCGCAACGCGTCGTCGTACGACGACCACGGTCCCGAAGGCCACTCGTTCAACCGATCGACCCGGCTCGGTTCGAGTGCCTGTCAGCGAGAGCTCGACGAGACCCCCGGCCCTCGCCTGGCCACGCAACTCGGTGCGGAGTCGGTGTTCATCGCCTGTGCCGGTGCGGTGACCCGCGAGATTCCCGCACAAGTGCGCGCCGCTGACATCCCTGGCGAGGGCGACGGCACACTCGTCACGATCACGATCGGCGGCAACGACCTGCGCACCATCCGTGGCGAGAACTGGCCGGATGTCCTGCGGCGGTGCATCACGTCAGCTCGGTGCCACGAGTCGTCGAAGAACCAAGTGGCCAACCTCGACGAGATCCGCGAGGACCTGGTCGATACGTACACGGCGATCGGCAACGAGTTCCCGGGCGCCACGGTGCGAGTGCTGGCCTATCCGCGGCTGATGCAGGGCAACGGCCGCTGCGATGGTGTGACCGGGATCAGCGGTGACGAAGCCGACTGGATCGACGAGCAGGTCGATCTGCTCAACCACCAGATCGAAATCGCGACCGCCCGTTCTCGTGGCTGGACGGGCGCGGACATCCGATTCGTCGACGTCGCCGAAGAGTTCGACAATCACGGCGCCTGTCGGTTCTGGCAACGTGATCGCTACGTCAACGACGCCGTGTTCGGCGACACGTTCCGGCGCAGCCAACTGGCCGACGGGACCATTCGTGAGCACTGGACCGACGGGGCCTTCAACGTGTCGACCGCCTCGTTTCACCCCAGCTCGAAGGGCTACGACGCCTACCTCTCCGTCCTGCGCACCAGCCTCCCGGCCTCGCTCCTCCCCACCCGCTGACGTCCTCCGGCGCGCTGGCCCGGCTTCCGATGAGCGAAACGTGCGGTATCCGCCGGTCTCGCTCATCGCGGAGCAGCCGACACCGATTGCGATGAGCCA
>JBGTCW010000312.1:0-7867 GCA_041748635.1 Ilumatobacteraceae bacterium
GCGCTCGGGGCGTTGTGAGTCGATCCGAAGCATCACCGCGGTGGGCGTGGATCGACGTCGACCTCGACGCGATTCGCCACAATGTCGAACACCTGCGATCGGTCGTGTCGCCCAGCGCTGTCTGGGCGGTGGTGAAGGCCGACGGCTACGGCCACGGCTCGGCCGAGGTGGCGCGGGAAGCGCTCGCCGCCGGCGCAGAGGGCCTGTGCGTAGCGTTGGTCGAGGAGGGCGCCGAACTGCGCGAGGCCGGTCTCGACGCACCCGTACTCGTGCTGAGCGAGCAGCCGATCGCCACGGTCGACGACATCATCCGGTACCGACTGATGGCCACGGTGTACACGGTTGCGTTCATCGACGCCCTGGCGGCAGCGGCCCGTGATCGCGGCGTCGAGGGCGTCCCGGTCCACCTCAAGATCGACACCGGGATGCAGCGGGTGGGCGTCTCGGTCGACGACGTCGCCGACGTGTCAGCGGCGCTCGAAGCGCATCACCCGACATTGCTGCTCGTCGGAGTGTTCACCCACCTCGCGGTCGCCGATGAGCCCGCCGACGCATTCACCGCCACGCAACTCGCCCGTTTCGACGCCGTGCTCGCCGCCGACCCGTCGGCGCTGCCGGCACCCCGATCGCGAGCGACCGAACTCCTGGTCCACGCTGCGAACTCGGCGGGAGCGTTGGCGCACCCGTCCGCTCGTCGGTCGTTCGTTCGTGCTGGCATCTCGATCTACGGCATCTCGCCGGGTCAAGGTGTCGACGAGCTCTGTGGCGAGTTGCGCCCGGCGCTGGCACTGAAGGCTCGTGTGTCACACGTGAAGAACGTGGCGGCAGGAAGCACGATCTCGTACGGTCGGCGGCACACGTTCGAGCGTGACACCACGGTGGCCACCGTGCCGATCGGCTACGCCGACGGCGTCCCGAGGCGGTTGTTCGAAGTCGGCGGAGAGGTGCTGATCCGCGGTCGACGACGCCGCATCGTCGGTGTGGTGACCATGGATCAGTTGATGCTCGAGTGTGGCGCGAGCGGCGCAGCCGACGACGCTGTGGAGGTCGGCGACGAGGTGGTGCTGATCGGCGAGCAGGCCGGCCCCGACGGCCTGCAGCGCATCCGCGCCGAGGACTGGGCCGACCTGTTGGGCACGATCGGCTACGAGATCGTCTGTGGGCTCGGACGGCGGGTACCGCGCCGTCACGGTCGTAGCATCGGGTCCGGAATGTCGGGTCGTTCAGATGCTTGAGCTGCGTGCTGCTTCGGTGGCCGAGACGTCGGTGATCGCTGCGTCGGTGGCTGCGCTGTCGCGTGCCGGTGACCTGATCGTTCTCTCGGGCGAGATGGGCGCCGGCAAGACGGCGTTTGCGAAGGGCTACGGGGCGGCGCTCGGTGTCACCGAACCGATCACGTCGCCCACGTTCACGCTGGTGCACACCTACGACATCGCCGCCGACCGAGGCCACGGCGCCAAGGCTCTGCACCACGCCGACCTGTACCGGCTCGATCGCACCGCCGAGGTCGCGGACCTGGCACTCGAAGAACTCGCCGACAACGACGGCATCGTGCTCGTCGAGTGGGGTGACGTCGTCGACGCGCTGCTGGGCGATCACCTCGTGGTGCATCTCGAAATGGATGCCGCCGATGCTGACCCTGCCGCCGGCGACCCCGCTGCCGGCGATCCCATCGACGACGTGGCGCTCACCGACACCACTCGCCTGATCGAGATCTCGGCGAGCGGCCCGCACTGGGCGTCGCGGTGGAGTCGGCTGGTCGAGGCATGTGAGCCGTTCCGATGCTGATCCTGGGCATCGAGACCGCCACCGAGCGAGTCAGCGTCGCCGTCGGTGGACATGAGGGCGTGATCGCGCTGTTCGAGGTCACCAAGGGTCGCCGCCACGTCGAGACCCTGGTGCCCGCGATCGAGTTCCTGCTGCGTCAGGCAGACATCGAACTCGACGAGATCAGCGTGGTGGCCGTCGACGTCGGACCGGGTCTGTTCACCGGGATGCGCGTCGGTTTGTCGGCGGCCAAGGCGATCGCGCAGGCACTGCGGATTCCGATGATCGGCATCTCGTCGCTCGATCTGTTGGCATTCCCGTGCCGACACACGGACCGCGTGGTCGTGCCGGTCATCGATGCCCGCAAGGGCGAGGTCTTCTACTCCATGTATCGCCAGGTGCCCGGCGGTCTTCAGCAGGTGGCCGAACCGACCGTGGGGCCGGTCGAGGAACTCGTCGCAGACCTGCTTGCTCGCAGCCAGGACGTCTTGTGCGTGGGCGACGGGGCACTGCGCTACCGCGACGAGATCCTCGACGGGTTCCGGTGCGAGATCGGAGGCGACGCACATCCGTCGGCGGCGCCGCTCGTGCTGCTGGCGCACGCACGCGCCCTGCGCGAGGAGTGGGTGAACCCGCGCGAGATCGAGCCGATCTACCTGCGCGCTCCCGATGCCCTGATCAACTGGTCGACGAGAGCGACGCGGTGAGCGTCATCGAGCGGCTCATCCGTCGGAAGTCCGGCGGCGCGAGCGACGTCATCGCGCACGTGGCGATCGAGCCGATGCACCGGCGCGACCTCCGACGCGGCGTGATGGCGATCGAGTCGGTCAGCTACCCGAAGCCGTGGTCGCGGGGCGTGTTCGAGAGCGAGTTGGCGCAGGTCAACTCCGGCGCCCGCCGGTACCTGGCCGCTCGACTGCTCGACGATCGCGGACGGCGGCAGCAACCCATCGTCGGATACGCGGGGCTGTGGTTCAACACCGGCGAGGCGCACATCACGAACGTCGCCGTGGCGCCCGAGCGGCAACGCGACGGCGTGGCGACGGCGCTGCTGCTGGTGTCGGCCGACGAAGTGATCGATCGCGGCTGCGCGGCCTGGACACTGGAGGTGCGGGTGTCGGCGACTGGGGCTCAGGATCTGTATCGCCGGTTCGGGTTCAATCCGGCCGGCGTTCGAGCCCGCTACTACGAGAACACCGAGGATGCGATCGTGATGTGGTGCAACGACATCCAGACCGACGAGTACCGAGCACTGCTCGACTCGATCCGGGCCGACCTCGAGCAGCGGCGGGCCTCGTGAAGTCCGAGCTGCGCGACGGTGCAACGTTTGACGAGTCGACACTGGTGCTCGGGATCGAGACGAGCTGCGACGAGACCGCCGCAGCGCTCGTGCTCGGCGGTTACGACGTGGTGTCGAGCGTGGTGTCGACGCAGGTCGAGCTACATGCCGACTTCGGTGGCGTGGTTCCCGAGATCGCATCGCGAGCTCATCTCGACGTGCTCAACCCCGTGATCGCCCGGGCGATCGTCGAGGCCGGCGTCGACGAGGACCGTATCGACGCGGTGGCCTGCACGGTCGGGCCCGGCCTGGTCGGCGCACTCCTCGTCGGGGTGTCGGCGGCCAAAGCGCTGGCGATGGCGTGGGACGTCCCGTTCATCGGGGTCAACCACATGGAGGCCCATCTGTACGCGGCGTCGCTGGAAGACCCGACGCTCGAGTTCCCGTTGCTCGTGCTGCTCGTGTCGGGCGGACACACGATGCTGGTCGAGATGCGCGACCACGGCCGCTACCGGCGCGTCGGCCAGACCATCGACGACGCCGCCGGCGAAGCGTTCGACAAGGTCGCCCGGTTCCTCGACCTCGGTTATCCGGGCGGGCCGGCGATCGATCGGGCGGCGCTCGACGGTGACCCCGAGGCGATCCGATTCCCCCGTGCGATCATGGACGAGGGCTACGACTTCTCGTTCAGCGGTCTGAAGACCGCCGTGGTCAACTACGTCCGCAAGCACCCCGATGTCGCGTCCGAGGACGTCGCGGCGTCGTTCCAGGCCGCCGTGGTCGATGTCCTCGTCACCAAGGCCCGTCGCGCGGCGGCCGAGGTCGGAGCGACCGGCATCGTGCTGGGCGGCGGCGTGGCGGCGAACTCGCTGCTGCGTGAGCAACTGCTCGACGTCTGCGAGCGCGACGGCATCCAGGGGTTCCTGCCGAGCCGTGCGATGTGCACCGACAATGCGGCGATGATCGCCGCGTGCGGCTGGCATCGTCTGCGCTCCGACGGCCCGACGCCACTCGACGTCGGCGCCGTCCCCAACCTCCGCCTGCCGTTTCTCTAGGTCGGGCCTCAGTCCTCCCGGACCCGACCCCAAAGGACCGGGCCAGTCCTCCCGGACCCGACCCCGGAGGACTGTCGGATACCGTGTTCGTGTCATGTCGTTCCGAATCGGTCAGTTCGAGCTGTCGGCTCCCGTGGTGCTCGCGCCGATGGCGGGCGTCACGAACGCGCCGTTCCGATCGATGTGCCGATCGTTCGCTCCCGGCCTCGTGTACGTCAACGAAATGGTGATGGCGACGCCGGTCGTGCACGCCAACGCCAAGACCGATGCGATGATCAGCTTCGCACCCGACGAGCACCCACGCAGCCTGCAGCTGTACGGAAGCGACCCCGACACGATGGGCCGTGCAGTTGCGAAGCTGTGTGATGCGGGACGCGTCGACCACATCGACATCAACTTCGGTTGTCCGGCTGCGAAGGTGACCCGGCGCGGCGGGGGAGCAGCGGTACCGGCTCGTCCCGAGCTGCTGCGAGCCATCCTGCGTGCGGCGGTGTCGAACGCCGCTCCGTACGACGTGCCGGTGACCGCCAAGTTCCGCATGGGCCTCTTCGACGACTGGCTCACGCACATCCGCACCGGTGAGGTGTGTGCCGAGGAGGGTGTCGCCGCGATCGCGCTGCATGCCCGCACGGTGCAACAGCACTACGGCGGCGAGGCGCGCTGGGAGGCGATCGCCGAGCTGAAGCAGGCCGTCGGTTCGATCCCGGTGCTCGGCAACGGCGACATCTGGGAGGCGTCTGACGCCGTGCGGATGATGGCGGAGACCGGGTGCGACGGCGTGGTCATCGGTCGTGGATGTCTCGGTCGACCGTGGCTGTTCGGTGATCTCGTTGAAGCGCTGGCAGCACGTCCGATTCCGCCGAGCCGGTTGCTCGGCGAGGTGTGTGACGTGATGGTGCGCCACGCCGGACTGCTGGTGGACCACCTCGGCGAGAACTACGCGATGCGGGACTTTCGCAAGCACACGGGTTGGTACATGAGCGGCTATCCGGTCGGGCCCGAAGTCCGTCGCCGGTTCTCGATGGTCACGTCGTTGACGGAACTCGAGGACATCGTCGCCGACCTCGATCCGTGCGCTCAGATCGTTGCCGGTGGCGAACGGATCAAGCGCGGTCACACGAACGGTCCGATCAGGGTCAGCCTTCCCGACGGCTGGCTCGACGGGCACCGTCGCGACGAGCTGCTCGTCGACGTGACGGTCCCCGACGACGACCGCGTGATGGCCCTCTCCGGCGGCTGAGGTGCACACCAGGTGTCACACCGTGCCGGGTCGAACGTGACCGTCGTCGACCTGCAGGGCCGGTCGTTGGTGTTGGCGTCGGCGTCCCCTCGTCGAGCGGAGCTGCTGCGGTCGGTCGGTCTGGAGTTCGAGGTACTGCCCGCTGACATCGACGAGTCGGTGCATGCCGGCGAGACACCGTCGCACTACGTCGCTCGGCTGTCGCGCGAGAAGGCCGCTGCTGTCGCCGACCGGGTCGCCGGCCAGGCGGTCATCGTCGCCGCCGACACCACCGTCGACGTCGACGTCGCGATCCTCGAGAAGCCCGTCGACGAGGCCGACGCCCGCCGGATGCTCCGACTGCTGGCGGGACGCGACCATCTGGTGCACACCGGCGTCACGGTCGCTTGGTTCCCCGAGGCCCGGGTGCGGGGAACCGAGACGGTGGTCGTCGAGACGCTCGTGCGGTTCGTCGACCTGACGGATCAGGCGATCGAGTGGTACCTGTCGACCGGGGAGCACGCCGGCAAGGCGGGTGCCTACGGCATCCAGGGCGCGGCGGGGGCGTTCGTCGAGCGCATCGACGGCAGTGTGAGCAACGTGATTGGACTCCCGCTCGCCGAGACGCTGGCCCTCATCCGGTCGGCGACGGCCGGGCAGGGTGCGTCGTGACCGGTGATCACTCGGCGCTCGCGATGTTGCCGAGCTGACCCCAGATCAGCGTGAGGATCACCGCTGAACCGACGAACCCGAACCAGAACGGGGCAGTGATGCCCCACACGCCGGCGAGCACTCCGCCGAGGGCGGCGCCGACGACCAGGCTGCCGAACACCCCGACCATGTAGACGCTGGCCACGCGGCCCTGGAACTCCATCGGAACCACGCGCTGGCGGATCGTGGCCGAGGTGGTTCCCCACGCCGCTTCGTGGATGCCGAACACGAAGAAGACGGGAACCGCCACGAGGACGCTCGTCGTCAATGCCAACGAGAGATGGAAGAACGTCTCGATCACCAGGCCGGTTCGCATGATGTTCGCCATGCCCAACTGTCGCTCCAGCCAGCCGTACGACGACGCTCCGACGATGCCGCCGATCGCGCCGACGGAAGTGATGAGACCGAATCCGACCGCTCCCAAGCCGAGCCGCTCGGTGACGTACAGCACGAGGATCGACCACACGGCGCCGAACGTGATGTTGAACGCGACGATGGTGACCGTCAGCGTCCGGATCGCCGGATGCTCCCACACCCATCGGAGCCCGTCGACGATCTCGCGCCGAACGCGGTGGCCCGTGCGGGCCTGTTCGCTCACGGGCACGCTCAACTTGGCGACGAGTACGGCTCCGAGCGCGACGCAGATCGCTTGGGTAGCGAACGGCAACACCATGCCGGCGGCAAACAGAACGGCTCCGATCGGTGGGCCAGCGAGTCGGTTGATCGTGATGTTGCCGAACATCAGGCGGGCGTTGCCGACTCCGAGGTCGACCCGATCGACCACCATCGGCAGCAGCGTCTGCGTCGTCACGTCGGCGAATGTCTCCGCCGTGCCGAGCAGGAACATGGCCGCGAGCACCACCCAGACGCTCACGACGTCGGTGAGGATCGTCGCGGCAAGCACCAGGAGGATCACGGAGCGGATCGAGTTGACGAGCACTACGACACGTCGCCGATCGAAGCGGTCGGCGACGACGCCCGCGTACAGCCCGAAGAGCATCCACGGCAGTCGCTGGAGCAGGGTGGCGAGGGCGACCAGGAAGGGGTCACCGGTCTGCGAGGCGACGAGGAGCGGACCGGCGGCGAGCGCGATGCCGTCGCCGAGGTTGCTCACCCACGACGACGCGACGAGCCAACGGAAGTTCGACCCCATCCGCGGTGGGGCCACGACGTCGACGAGGCGCAGCACGGCCGCCTGACGCTACCGCTGCGTCGGTCGTGCCCTGGGTTAGCACTCTCGGGTCGCGGTTGCTAACGGTGGGGTCCCTCGTCTAGTCTTGGCAGTCGCCTGGGTCGAGTGCTAACTCGCTCCGGCACATCAGACCCGAACGGGCATAGAAACCCGACGTGAGCAAGCCAATGGAGGCTTACACCATGAACCTGAAGCCGCTGGATGACCGCATCGTGGTCCGGCCCAACGAGGCCGAGACGCAGACCGCATCGGGTCTCGTCATTCCGGACACCGCCAAGGAGAAGCCACAGCAGGGCGAAGTTCTCGCTGTCGGTCCGGGCAAGCGCTCCGAGACCTCGGGCGAGTTGATCCCCGTCGACATCAACGTCGGCGACACCGTCCTGTACTCGAAGTACGGCGGCACCGAAGTCGCCGTCAACGGCGAAGACCTGCTCGTACTCAACAGCCGCGACGTCCTCGCGGTCGTGGAGAGCTGATCGTCGCCCCCGCGACGTTCAGCTCACATCCCACACCGCAACCGCAACACCATCGAAGCCAGAGAGGAACCTCCAATGGCAAAAGTATTGAAGTTCGACGATGAGGCCCGCCGGGCGCTCGAAGCCGGCGTGAACAAGCTCGCCGACGCCGTCCGTGTCACCATCGGC
>JBGTCW010000313.1:0-2521 GCA_041748635.1 Ilumatobacteraceae bacterium
ACCGCTTCGTGTCACCCGCCCAGGAGGCTCACATGTCCGACGCTCGCTCCGATGTTCGCGACGTCATCATCATCGGGTCGGGTCCTGCCGGACTGACCGCAGCGGTCTATTCGGCCCGGGCGAACCTGGCGCCGCTGCTGATCGAGGGCGAACCGTCGAGTACCAGCGACCAGCCCGGCGGCCAACTGATGCTCACCACCGAGGTCGAGAACTTTCCGGGTTTCCCCGACGGGATCATGGGTCCCGACCTCATGGCCAACATGCGCGCACAAGCGCAGCGCTTCGGTACCGAGATCATCACCGAGAAGGTGACCGCAGTCGACTTCACCGAGCGGCCGCTGCGGGTGTGGGTGCGCGAGACCGAGTACCGCGCCCATGCCGTGATCGTCAGCACGGGCGCCCAGTCGCTGATGCTCGGCCTCGAGCCCGAACAGCGCCTGATCGGTCACGGACTGTCCACCTGCGCGACGTGCGACGGCTTCTTCTTTCGCGGCCACGAGATCGCAGTGGTCGGCGGCGGTGACTCGGCGATCGAGGAAGCCACGTTCCTCACCAAGTTCGCCGACAAGGTCACCATTGTGCATCGACGCGACGAGCTGCGCGCGTCGAAGATCATGCAGGATCGGGCGTTCGCAAATCCCAAGATCGAGTTCCGCTGGAACGCGCAGGTCAGCGACATCTTCGGCGACATGTCGGTCACCGGCATCGAACTGACCGACACCGTCGACGGCTCGGTGTCGACGCTCGGCGTGACCGGGGTGTTCGTCGCCATCGGTCATCGCCCGAACACCGACCTGTTCGCCGGGAAACTGGCGATGAACCCCGACACCGGCTACCTCATCACGCGGCCCGATTCGTCCTACACCGACGTCGAGGGCGTGTTTGCCTGCGGCGACGTCCAGGACGACGTCTACCGCCAGGCGATCACGGCGGCCGGTTCGGGCTGCATGGCGGCAATCGACGCCGAGCGCTGGCTCGAGGCCAACGTCCACCACTGAGTCGTGCCGCAATGGGCCGGAATGTCCCAGCGCTGCCGGTGGTTGCACCGAACCCCACACGATCGCTCTACGCTGATCGTGCTGCATCGAAAGGAACCCCATGGCAGACGGCATCGTCAACTTGTCCACCAACACCTTCGACGAGACCGTGATCGGCTCGGACAAGCCCGTCATCGTCGACTTCTGGGCCGAGTGGTGTGGCCCGTGCAAGCAGATCGCGCCGATTCTCGCCGAGATCGCCGATGAGCATGTCGACGATCTCGTCGTCGCCAAGCTCAATGTCGACGACAACCCGGATCTGGCCATGCGCTACAACGTGATGAGCATCCCGACACTGCTCGTCTTCTCCGGCGGCGAGGTCTCCAAGCGACTCGTCGGTGCCAAGAGCAAAGGCACCCTGCTCCAGGAGCTCGACGAATTCCTGACGCCGACGCACTGAGCAATCGCTTCCCGCTGACGCCGGGCCAGCGCGGTGAAGCGGTTCGCGACCTTCAGCGCCGCCTCCATGCCGCTGGCTTCGCGCCCAGCGCCGAGACACCTGGAGAATTCGGGCAGCCGACCAGCGAGGCGGTGACTGCGTTTCAACTTCGCCGTGGACTGCACGTGAGCGGGGCCTGCGACGAGCACACCTGGTTGGCGCTCGTCGAGGCGGGCTGGAACCTCGGTGATCGACTGCTGCTGCTCGGCGCGCCGCACCTGCGCGGCGACGACATCGCCGAGCTGCAAGACGGTCTCAATCAGCTCGGATTCGACTGCGGACGCCCTGATGGCATCTTCGGTCCAGCAACCGCCCGCGCCCTCGAGGACTTCCAGCGCAACGGCGGACTCACACCAGATGGCGTCTGCGGCCCACGCACGGTTCGAATGCTCGGGCTGCTGCGTCGACAGACCGGGTCGGGCCCGGGCGTTGCGTCGGTGCGCGAGGCACTCACGACACATGCGTCGCTGCGCACGCTGCGCATCGTGGTCGGACAGTTCGGCGGGCTGAGTGCGATCACCCGCTCGGTCACGCGGGCGCTACGAACCAGCGGGGCGACCGTGATGTCGACCGACGAGTACGAAGCAGCCGCCCAAGCAGCCGCTGCGAACCGCTTCGGCGCCCACCTCTATGTCGGGTTCGAAGCGCGAACGGACGAACGTTCGCTCATCTCGTATTTTGCCGTACCGACGTTCGAGTCGATCGGTGGGCGGGCGCTCGCAACGCACGTGGCGGCGGCCTGGTCCACCTCGCTGCTCGCTGCTCCCGAGGTCCGCGGGATGCGCTTGGCCGTGCTGCGCGAGACGCGGATGCCGGCCATCTTGTGCTCCCTCGGTCCGGTTCGTGCCGCGGTCGACGACACCGGTGCCGTCACCGACGCCATCGTCGCAGCAGTCACGACCTGGACGGCCGGCGTTGCGTCGTCCACCGACAGCTGAGTTGTCCACAGAGTTTCGCACAGGCTGTGGGTTCGTCTCGACATGACGTTGAGATGATCATCACGCTGCGTGGGTGAACGCCGGGTGAACGGCCGGTTCTCGTGACG
>JBGTCW010000314.1:0-7276 GCA_041748635.1 Ilumatobacteraceae bacterium
GCGTCGGTACCGTTCGAGGAGGGTCCGATCCAGACCCGACCGGCGCTCGGGTGTGCGTCAGGTCGCGGCACGTCGGTCGGCTCGCCAACATTCCGGATGCCACGCGGGGTCGGCTGAGGACGCGTCTGCTCGCCGGTCGGATCGATCTCGCCGGAGTCGATGCGGTCCTTGATCACCCGCAGCGGCAGGTAGTTCTCGCGCTGCTCACGCAGGATGCATCGGAGCAGCTCGACGTCGTCGACGTAGAACTTGCGGTACCCGGATGCGGTGCGCTCGGGGTCGATCAGGCCCTGGCTCTCGAGGAAGCGGATCTTGGAGATCGTGACGTCGGGAAACTCCTCGAGCAGCAGGGCCAGTACCTCGCCGATCGAGAGGTGTCCCCCGGCGACCTTGGTCACCGTCAGGTCGGGCGACGACGACTCAGCCATCGTGACGTTCGAAGAAGACGAGTCGGAACTTGCCGATCTGGAGCTCGTCGCCGTGGTGCAGCACCGTGCGATCGATGCGCTCCTGGTTGACGTATGTGCCGTTCAGCGATCCGGCATCGGACGCAACGTAGCCGTCGGGCGTGCGCTCGATCTCGGCGTGGCGACGGGACACGGTGATGTCGTCGAGGCTGATCTCGGAGTCGGGGTGTCGGCCGAGGTGGGTGACCTCGTCGCCGAGGGGGAAACGGGCACCGGACTGGGCGCCGGCGCGCACGATGAGCACGCCGAGCTCGTTCGGCAGTTCGCCGACGGCGATGGCGAGGTCGTCATCCTTGCCAGGTGCGTCCTGGAGCGGGTCGATCGCAGTGAGGGTGATCGTGTGGTCGTCGAGCGAGTCGAGTGGCGAGCCACAGCTGGAGCAGAACGTGCTCGTCGGAGGGTTGCGGTGCCCACACTGGTTGCAGAACACCGAGGTCGTCATCTCACCCCTCCGTCAACGCCCGGTACGCCTCGGCATCCATCAGGCCGTCGAGTTCGGACGGATCGCTGATCTCGATGCGACAGATCCACCCTTCGCCATACGGATCGCTGTTGAGCAGCTCGGGCTGCGATTCGAGCGCAGCGTTGACCTCGGTGACCGACCCGGTGATCGGCGCGTAGATGTCGCTGACCGATTTCGTGCTCTCGACCTCGCTGAACGAGTCGCCCGCTGCCACCGCACGGCCGGTGTCGGGCATCTCGACGAACACGACGTCACCGAGTGCATCCTGTGCGTACTCGGTGATTCCGATCGTGGCCGTGGTGCCCTCGACGCGGATCCACTCGTGATCGGTTGAATAGCGGAGTTCGGCGGGGATGTCCATGAAGCAACGGTACCTGGGTTCACGTGTCGACGTTGAGCGAAACCGAACGGGCGGTGACACCGGAGGCGACCGCCCGTCGTACCTGCGGAATATAGGCGATGGCGGTCCAGTAGCTGAGTATCAGTCCTGGGATCCCGAAGAGCCAGGCAGCGACCTGGAACCCCGCCGCCCCTGGCATGTCGCTGTTGCCCATGAGGAATCCGGGCACGGCGAACATCAGCAGGAACGTGGCGAGCTTGCCCCAGTAGGTCACATCGATGCGGGGCATCTTGTACACGACGGTGGCAACGGCCATCATCAGCCCGACCAGCACCTCGCGGGCAAGCACGGCGAGGGCGAACCACAGCGGGATCGAGCCATCGATGATGATGGCGACCGTTGCGACGACGAACAGCAGACGATCGACGGTCGGATCGAAGACCTTGCCGAACTCGCTGACCTGCCCGAGCCGTCGGGCGAGGTAGCCGTCGACCCAGTCGGTGGCGCCGAGCGCACCGAGCATCCAGGCCGCCGCTGCTCGGTCCTCGAGCCCGAACAGGACGTAGAGGAACACAGGCAGCAAGAGCAGGCGCAGCAGCGTGAACGCGTTCGGAATCGTCCACATTCCGTCGAACATCGACACGCTCGACGGGCTGTCATCGGTCACGGGCCACAGCGTAGGGTGCGGCCATGAGCACGGTGTTCACCAAGATCATCGAGGGCGAGTTCCCGGGCACGTTCGTGTGGCGCGACGAGCACTGCGTTGCGTTCATGTCAATCAACCCGATGGCGCCTGGACACGTGCTGGTGGTGCCGATCGACGAGATCGACCACTGGATCGACGCCCCCCCGGCGCTCAGCGCCCATCTGTTCGCCGTCACCCACACGATCGGGCTCGCCCAGCGCGCCGCGTTCGGTTGCGACCGCGTCGGGGTCATCGTCGCGGGCTACGAGGTGCCGCACACGCACATCCACGTGATCCCCACGTCGTCGATGTCGCAGTTGAGTTTCGCCAACGCCGCGGCGAGCGTCGACCGAGACGATCTCGACGCCTGGGCTGAGGCGATCCGCGGCGAGCTGCGATCGGCCGGCGCTGCAGGCGTCAGCGACTGATCGGATCGATCGCGTCGATCAGGTCAGGACGGTTGTTGCGCACGTTGTTGACCTCGGTCGACACCGGCTGCATCGTGAGCAAGTCGACCGGCCCCCCGTCGAGCATCGAGGTCAGCAACGCCACGTCGTCGTTGGAGGGATCGAGCCACTCGGCCCAACGGTCGGGGGTGAGGATGGCCGGCATCCGATCGTGGACGGGTCGCATCGTGGCGTTGGCGGCCGTGGTGACGAGCGTGGTGCTGTGCAGGAAGCGGCCCGCTCCGTCTTCCGGATCGCCGGGATCCTTCCAAGCGGTCCAGAGCGCGGCGACGGCGAGCGGTTCGCCGTTGCGGGATTGGATGAACATCGGCTGCTTGAGGGGTTGGCCCTTGGCGTTCACCGGTCCGCCGTCCGCGCCGGGCTGCCACTCGTAGAAGCCGTCCATCGGCACGATGCATCGCTTCTTGCGGAGCAGTCCCTTGAATGCCGGCTTCTCGGCGAGCGTCTCGGCCCGGGCGTTGATCATCCGGCTGGCGATCTTGCGATCCTTGGCCCAACTCGGTATCAGCCCCCAGTGGAACGCTTCGACGCGTGCGGTGCCGTCGCCGGAGGCAACGACGGCGTAGACGTCGTGGGTGGGGGCCACGTTGTAATTCTCACCGAGCGATTCTGCGACCGCCTCGGTGGGCAGCACCGTGTCGAAGTACGCCGCGATCCGATCGGGTCCGGCAGTAGAGACGAAACGACCGCACATGCTGTGCGCGAGCGTACTTCGACCCGCGCGGCCGTCTGGGTACGATCCGCTGGATGCGTCGGCGACTGACAATCCTCGCCGTGCTCTGGTCGTGCGCTGCCGTGGCTTGCGCTGGGGAACAACGCGAGACAGCGAACACGGTGACCGACTCGGCCGCTGCGACCGTGACGTCGAGCGCGCCCATCGCTACGACGACGACCAACCCCGGGCCGCCCGGCGTTGCGCTGTGTGATTCCTCCTCGACGACCGAACTCGGCCGGGTGGCCAACACCGATCTCGACGAGGCCTCAGGACTGGTCGCGAGCCGACGACACCCCGGAGTGCTCTGGTCGCACAACGACGGCGGGAGCGAACCCGGTGTGTTCGCGATCGCCCAGGATGGGAACGATCTCGGATTTCATCCGCTCGAGATCGAGGGAGCCACGGACCTCGAGGACATGGCGATGCTGACAGGCCCGAACGGCGATGACATCCTGCTGGCCGACATCGGCGACAATGGCGCCGAGCGGGGATCGATCCGCGTCTACCGGTTCGCGGAACCCGATCCGGGCACCCCGGCGGTGATCACCGACGTCGAGGTGCTCGAGTTCCAGTATCCCGACCGACCCCACAACGCCGAGGTGCTCCTCGTCGACGCGGCGACCGATCGGATCGTGATCGTCACGAAGGAACAGAACCCGGCCGATGGCGGGCGTCCCGAACTGGCCCCCACACAGCCCTCGTTCGTCTTCGAGGGCCCACTCGCCTTCCACGGCTCGGGTCCGGTTCAGTTGACCCCGGCGGGAATGCTCGACACCCTCGTGCTGGAAGCTCGCACCGCCGAAGCGCCACCACATCTGACCACCTTGCTCGGTATCGGTGGCCTGCCGACGGGCGGCGACGTGACGGAAGATGGCTCACTGATCGCGATCCGCACCTACGCCACCATCTGGCTCTGGCCTCGGGACCCCAGCCGAAGCATTGTCGAGACACTTGGGGCGGAGCCCTGCCAGGTTCGGATTCTCGCAGAGGGCCAGGGCGAGGCCGTTGCATTCCTCGGCGACACTCTGGTGGCACTTGCGGAGGGAACGAACCAACCGCTGCACCAGGTTGCCCCCGAGGGGTGACCAGCACGGCCGATACCCTGCGGCGGATGTCAACCGACCAGGGTCCCGGCGAGCTGACCGTGCTCGGCCACACCATCCGGCACGCCATCGACCACGTCGAGGTCTTCCCGGCACCTGCCCACGTCACGGGGGTGCGGATGACGAGTGACGAACTGACCTCGATCTGCCCGGTCACCCACCAGCCCGATCTGGCGACGTTGCGGATCGACTACGAGCCCGACGAATGGTGCGTCGAGTCGAAGAGCCTGAAGCTGTACCTGTGGGGCTTTCGGGATCGAGCGGTGTTCGTCGAGGCGCTCGCTGCCGAGATCGCCGATGAGATGATGCACACCGCTCGCCCGCATCGTGTGACGGTCGTCGTGACGCAGCGACCGCGTGGCGGCATCGAGGTGCAGGCAACCGCGGAGCGGAGCCAATCGTGACGACGAACACCAGGCTCGTGATGATTCGTCACGGCGAGTCGAACGTCACGGTCAATCGGGTGATCGGCGGGTACCGCAGCTGTTCGGGCCTGTCCGAGCTCGGTCGCCAGCAGGCCGCTCGACTCTGTGACCGACTCGCGCGGACCGGCGAGCTGCATGCCGACGTGCTGATCTCCAGCAATTTCGCGAGGGCGATCGAGACGGCGAAGGCTGTTGCGCCAGCGCTCGGGAACCAGGCGATTGAGATCGAAGCCGGCTTCGGTGAGCACGACCCCGGGCCAGACATCGACGGGATGACGTTCGGGGCCTACGTCGAGCGTTTCGGTACGCCCGACTGGAGCGACCCCGACGTCGACGTCTTCCCCGGCGGCGAGACCGTGGCAGCATTCCATGCACGGGTCGGATCAGCGCTCGCCGACGTCCTCGCGGCACACCGCGGCAAGTCGATCGTGATCTCATGTCACGGCGGGGTCGTCGACGCCACCTTCCGTCACCTCCTGCACACTGCGTCGACCGGTGGATTCATGCTCCACACCTTGAACACGTCGCTCACCGAGTTCACCTCGGTCGAGTCGGGCGAGTGGCGCCTCGATCGCTACAACGACACCGCCCACTTGCAGGGTCTCCCCGCGGAGACTCCGCGGGCGAACCCGCCGTCCTGATCCGGGCTCCGTCCGCGTTCAGCCGAGTTCAGCCGCGCCCGACGAGGCGCCAGTTGGCGCGCACGACCGTCTCGCGCTCAGCTCGCCGCGTCCGCAGGATCTCGATGCCACGCGTCAGGAGGGCGGGGTGCTCGGTGGTTCGCATGCATGCCTCGATCGCGCACGACAACGCTTCGGACATGAGGTTGTAGCCGTCGGCGAGATCGTCCAGTTCGAGCGAGCTGGCCCGTCCCGCCCGGCCGGCTTCGAGTGCAGAGGTGGTAGCGGCGTCGCCGGTGGCCTCGGCGACCGCAGCCGCGTACTCGTCGATCTCGTCGATCTCCTCGATCATCCACGCAATCTCCGACGCTGCCCGCACGGCGCACTGCTCGAGGATGATGTCGATCTGCTCGAGCGCCACCTTCGCAGTCGCAGTGTGGACCTCCGGAGCAACCGTGTGCGTGAGCTCGTTGCGGACGTCTCGCAGCAGCTGGGCGGTCGTGGGACGAACGATCATGACGACGCTCCTTGCGCGGCGGCCATCGCGTCGAACGCCGCTTGCATGCCGGCGATGGCGTTGATGAAGTTGTCGTGGCCGAACGAGATCGACCCGATCTGGAGTGCGGTCATCGTCCCCGAGTTCTCGCCGAGTGCGAACTTGTCGAGTTGACTGCAGATGGTGCCGAGGATCTTGATCGACGACAGCACCGTGAAGTAGCCGACGGTGAGCTGGTTCACCTCGACCTCGCCGAAACCGGTCACCTCCCGATACGCGGCGAGGAAGGCCTCCGGGTCTGATTCGTACAGGTTCGGCCCTGCCGCGGTGGAGTAGATGTTGTACCAGCCGAGGTCTTCGCGGGGGTCGCCGATCGCGGCGAACTCCCAGTCGACGACCAAGTAGTTGTCGTCGTGATCGATCATCACGTTCGGTGCCTGGCAGTCGCCGTGGGTGAGGCGCAGCGGCAACGGTGGAGGCTTGTTCGCTTCGAGCCACGCGGCGATGTAGCGCCACGTCGGATTGCTGTTGACGCTCGCAGCCTCGTAGGTACGCCACGTATCGATGAGTCCGTCGATCCGGGCGTCCCAGCTGTCGGGGCGCACCATGGCAGCCGGCAGCTGCTCGGGGGTGATCGTGTGGATCTCGCCCCACTGACGGGCCAGTCGGGTCGGGTGATCGCCGAAGTCGGTCATCTGCTCGATGAGCGACTGGAGTGAACCGCCGCTGACGTGGTCCATCACGATCGCCTTGGTACCGAGATGCTCACCCGTGCCGTCGTAGAACCGGGCCGACGGAATGGGGATCACACCGAGCTCGGTGAGCGCCTCGAGGACCGCCCACTCGTGGTCGCGATCGGTCTCGATCATCGAGTGCCCCGCGGGCGGGTCGCCCCGGAGCACGACCGTCTCCTCCAGGCTCACACCGTCGCTGGTGTAGCGGACACGGGCCTTGGCCATCGAACGGCTGTAGCCGCCGGCCATCGGCTCGTACTCAATCACCTCGATGAGCTCGACGTCCTCTCGCTGCTGGCCCAGAAATCTGGCCAACCGAGCCGGCATCGCGTCCAGATCGTGCATGTGAACCCCCTCGTTCGATCGAGGACATTAGCCATGCCGCTCCGCCATCTACGGTACGGACGATGAAGATCGGCGTACAGCTACCTGAGGTCGAATGGGACGTGTCCTTTCCGGAACTCCTGGAGATGGCCCGAACCGCCGAGGCGGTGGGCTTCGACTCGCTCTGGCTCGGTGACCATCTCCTGTACGAGCTCGACGTGGGCGACCGCGGGCCGTGGGAGGTCTGGACGTCGCTGGCAGCGATCGCCGCAGTGACCACGACGATCCAGATCGGGCCGCTCGTGGCGTCGACCAGCTTCCACGCGCCGACGATGCTCGCCAAGCAGGCGACGACGGTCGATGCGATCTCCGGCGGACGGCTCGTGCTCGGGCTCGGCGCCGGATGGAATCGCCGCGAGTACGACGCGTACGGGTTC
>JBGTCW010000315.1:0-3099 GCA_041748635.1 Ilumatobacteraceae bacterium
GCCGAGCAGCGCGATGGTTTGTCGCGTCTGGCTCGGCAGGTGACGGTGCTCCTGGAGCTTCGAGGTTCGGTCAATCAACTGCGAAGCGCCTACCGCGACCTCGAACTCGCTCACGACGAACGCGATGCCGTGGAGGCGAGCTTGCGGTACCAAGCCCACCACGACGCGCTGACCGGCCTGCCGAATCGAACGCTGCTGATGGAGCGCCTCGAGTCAGCGTTCGCCACCGCCGAGTCCACTGGCCGACCGTTCGCCGTCCTGGTCTGCGATGTCGACGACTTCAAGGACGTCAACGACGGCCTGGGGCACCCTGCCGGGAATCAACTGCTGGTGGAGATCGCCCGCCGAATTCGGAGCTGCGTCCGCACGGACGACACCGTCGCCCGCTTCGGCGGCGACGAGTTCGTCGTGTTGGTCAACGACAGCAACGAACACACGGTCGCGGAGCTGGGTGCACGGATGCTCGAGGAGATGGCGGCGCCGGTCTCGACCGGCGGACGGGACGATCTCCGCCCGTCGATCTCGATCGGAGCAGCGCTCCAGACGCCAGGGGCCGACAGCGACGTCCTGCTGAGCAACGCAGATGCAGCGATGTACCGCGCCAAGGCGCTCGGAGGTGGACGCATGTGTCAGTTCGATGCCGCGCTCCGGGCTGAGGTCATCGACCGGCTCAGCACCACCACCGAGTTCCGCCAACGGTCACGGGACGACGACAATCTTGGAACGAGCGTGCCCAGAGCCGATCTCGGCGAGCGCCTCGGCGACGCCATCGAGGCCAATCACCCGATCGATCTCCGGAACGAGGCGTCCCGACGAGAGCAACTCCGCGAGGAACGCGAGGTCGACCACGTTGGCCGCGGCCGTGAACTGGTGGGACGTGGCGTCCGCCCGGATGAATGCAAGCCGCGCACGCACCATGAACGGGAGGGGATCGACCCATCGGTTTTCCTTCGGTCCGCTGACCGGCACGTACCGTCCACCACCGACCACCACGCCGCGTACGTCTCGGAGGCTCCGGTTGCCCACGTTGTCGAGCATCACCTCGAAGCGGGCACCACCGGCGACGAAGTCGTCGCTGGTGTAGTCGATCACCTCGTCGGCACCGAGCGATCGGACCATGTCGACGTTGCGGGTGCTGCACACCGCGGTCACGCGAGCGCCGAGCACCTTGGCGATCTGCACCGCCATGGTGCCGACTCCGCCAGCCCCACCGTTGATCAGGACCCGATCGCCCGGCTGCACGTCGCCATGCGTGCGTAGGCCCTGGAGCGCTGTCAGCCCAGCGACGGGAGTGGCCGCGGCGGCCTCGTACGAGACGCCCTCGGGGATCGCCACGACCCTCGACTCACCGACCGTGAGGTACTGGGCGCAGCCGCCACCCGGGACCTCGCCGAACACCGAGTCGCCGACACCGAACCGGGTGACGTGCGCTCCGACGCCGACCACCACGCCAGCAACGTCCGCACCGCGGATGAACCGCTTCGGACGGCGGAGGCCGGATATCAGCCGCATCAGGTACGGGGTCCCGGTGAGAAAGTGCCAGTCGAGTGCGTTCAGCGACGTCGCTCGGACCTCGATCAGGACCTCGCCATCACCAGGGCTCGGGACGGCGAGTTGCTCGGTTGCCAGTACCTCGGGCCCGCCATAGGTCCGGGCGGTGATGGCGGTCATCGTGCTGGGCAGGCGGCGCTGTCGGGCCGTCTCGTTGGTGGTCGTTGTGGCGGTCATGTGATCTCCAGTGGGTCTCGTACGTACACCGTACGTTGTAGTGCGTACAGTGTACGTTGTCAACCATGGTGTCGGAGTCGACGGAACGGGAGCCACTCGATCGGAACGCGATCGTCGTCCGAGCAGTTGGCTTCGCCGACGAACGTGGCACCGATGCCCTCTCGATGCGCAAGCTCGCCGCTGAACTCGGCTACGAGGTGATGTCGCTCTACAACCACGTCGTCAGCAAGGGCGAGGTACTCGCCCTGATGGTCGACGCTGTCGCGTCGGAGATCCCTGCCCCGAACCCCGACACGGAACCGTTGGTGGCCGTTCGCGCGCTCGCTGTCGCCACTCGAGCGGCACTCGTGCGCCATCCATGGGCGGCAGGGCTCTGGTTGCGGCAGCTCCCGGGACCGGCGCGCGTGCAGCACATGGAGCATCTCCTGGCCGCATTGGCCGCCACCGACATGTCGCCGTCGGTCGCTCACCTCGCCTTTCACGCCGTCAACAACCACGTGATCGGCTACACCCTCCAGGAACAGGCAATGGCCTACGTGGCGCCTGATGGCAATGCCGACGAAGTGGCCCACGCGTTCCTCGCCGGAATCTCTGCCGAGAACCATCCCCACACGGTGACCCACGTTCAGCAACACCTCGACGGTGACACCGCCAGCAGTTTCGAACTCGTGCTCGACCTGATCCTCGACGGCCTGACCCGACTCGATTGACCGGGAACCCAACCCTGGGGTCGATCTCGATCAGCACAGGCTGAGTGTCGTTGCGTAGCCGGTGACCAGTCCGTTGCGGACGGTGACGCCGATCGAGGAGTTCGTGAGCGCCGGCCATTGGCCGCCCGCGGAGACGTACAGCACCGAGCCGTCGGCGCCGGTGTTTCCGGTGTCGATCAGCCGGTCCGGATAGGCAGTCAACAGGTCGTCCAGCGTGCTGCCGACGCTGATGCCCGCCTCGGTGACCAGGCCGGTCGGTGCGCCCGTGTCACCGACCGTCGGCTCACCGCGGTCGCCGAACCCCGAGGCGGCTGGGTCACCGACCGACCAGGTCCACAGCAACTCGACGCCATCGAGGCGACGGAAGCCCACGCTGAGATCGCCCCACCACATCACCCGGTACTCGGCGCCGGCGAGACAATTCGGATCACCACCGGCACCGCTGAGGCCAAGCTCGTACCAGCCGGTGTCGGCCACGACGGAACCGAGGTTTCCGGCGATGATGGCCAGCGTCTGGTCGGCGGTCTGCTCGGGTGGTGCCGCCTCGCCGGACCAGTCGGGACCGAGACCGAACACCTCACCGCGCTCGAGCGACACGCCGGCGACGGCCGGCTCGGCAGGCGCATCGTCGTCGGCTCGCACCAACGCATACGCCTCACTC
>JBGTCW010000316.1:0-2115 GCA_041748635.1 Ilumatobacteraceae bacterium
TGACACATCGTGGACGGATGCCGGCGTTTCGAGCGAAGCGCCGTCGTCGAGGCGGAGTTCGCGCAGCATGCACGACGCGTTCTGCGCGAGCCAGATCTCCACCTGCTTGCGACCGTCGGGGAGCCCGTCGAAGCGGATCACAGTCGGGTCGACGTGCACCATCTCGAAGTCGATCGCCGTGCGCTCCGGGAACCGGATCAGATCGGTCTCGACCGGCGCCTCGCTCGCGACCAGCTGACCGTCGACGACGAGATCGACGGTGGCGGTGTGCGGCGTGATGCCGCCGTACTCGAGCCGGGTGAACACCGCCTCCAGCTCGATCGTCGTCGAGTCGGTGACGAACTCGATCCGGCCGCCCGACGGCATCGACGACACGAACCCGATCGCCGGGTCGACGAGCTGCGCACGCGCCCACGCCGGCAACCGCTCGGTCAGCGCGCCACGATCCATTTGCGTGCGGTCCAGGATCCCGGCGAGCCGGACCCGAGGATCGTCGACGCGGAGATCGATCGACGTCACGCGCCGGGTCGCGGACGGCCGGGGGCGACGGTGCGAGCGAGGATGCCGAGCGTCGCTCGCAAGCTGGCCTCGGAGATGATCGGGAAGCGCTCGAGGAGCCCGGCGTAGTTCTCGTGCAGGTTCGACCAGTCGTAGTACGACGTCACGAGCGTGCCACCGTCGATCGGCTCCAGCCGGTAGCCGTACACGTGCCCGAGGGGCGGTTGGAACGTTCCGTCGATACTCCAGGCGATCTCGCTGTCGGGCTCGAACGTCTCGATCACGACGGTCACGTCGTACTCGCCGAGATCGAAGTCGCGCAGCGAGTCCCGATCCATGTGGACGATGAATCGGTCACCGACGGCGCCTGCCGGTTCGCCATCGGCCGACATCAGCATCCCCGACGCATCGATGGCGACGTGACCGCTCGGGCTTCGCAGGAGCTCGAAGATCTCCGCCGGCTCGGCAGCGATGGTGCGGTCGACTTCGAGACGGGTGGTCGGTGCGCTCATCCACGCATCCTGACACTCGGTGCTCAACGGCGCGACATCATCTTGGCGAGGCTGCGCAGCGCGAGCGCGAAACCGACACGACCAGCGAGGGCGGCGACCGGTGACAGGAAGCCGGGCAGGTACGGCACCTTCACGTCCTCGTACCAGTCGAGCACCGAGCCCGAGCCATCTGCCCGCACCGCGAACCCGGCCGTTCCCGTCAGAATCGGGCCGAGCTTCTCGACGTCGCACGCTCCGCTCTGCTGGTCGTCGTCCCAGTCGCAGCGGGTGACGCGCATGCGATCCTGGAGGGCGACAGGACGGAACCCGGTCCACGCCGTGAAGGTGTAGCCGACTTCGGTCGGATCACCGGACTCACCGTCGATCGTCGTCGCCGGAATCCACGCGCCGTGGGCGGGCCAGTCGACCAGCTCGTCCCACAGCTCACGCGCCGACACGTCGAATCGCCGGGAGAGTTCGAAGTGCACACGAGCCATACGAACCATCGTGCCACCGGCCGCCCTCCGAGCCACCCTGTAACGATTGGTGTCTGACACCAAACGTGACATGCGGGGCTCCACGTCGGCGGCTGGCGGCCGACCGAAGTACGTTCGAGCCCATGTGGTCGTTCGAGACAGAGCCCGAATTCCAGCAGAAGCTCGACTGGGTGGAGCAATTCTGCAAGGAGGAGGTCGAACCGCTGCACTACGTGTTCCCGCACGCCGTGCGCTCGCCGGACCCGAAGGTCAAGGAGCTCGTTCGGAGCCTGCAGCAGCAGGTGAAGGATCAGGGCCTCTGGGCGATCTTCCTCGACGAGGAGCTCGGCGGGCCCGGGTTCGGCCAGCTCAAGCTCGGCCTGCTCAACGAGATCCTCGGCAAGTACCCGGCCGCGCCGCAGCTGTTCGGAGCCGCCGCCCCCGACACCGGCAACATGGAGATGCTGGCGGCCTACGGCACCGACGAGCAGAAGGAACGCTGGCTGACCCCGATGCTCAACCAGGAGATGTTCTCCGCGTATTCGATGACCGAACCGCAGGGCGGCTCCGATCCGAACCTGTTCCGCACGACGGCGGTCCGCGACGGCGAGGAGTGGGTGATCAACGGAGAGAAGTGGTTCACCAGCGCC
>JBGTCW010000317.1:0-2821 GCA_041748635.1 Ilumatobacteraceae bacterium
TCGGGCGCCGAGCTCGGCGTCGAGCGCGGCGTGCGGGCCGTCGAGCAACCACAGTCCGGGCTCGACGTCGGCGGGAAGCCCGTACCGCGTGGCGTGACGCACCACGTCGTGGTTCGACAGCACCCACGTGGCGTTCGACCCGACGGCCGCGGCGGCCACCAGGCTCTCGGCGATGATCGAGCGGAACGTGTCGGCGCCCCAGGCCGCCGAGAGCAGATCGAAATCGAAGGCCTGGTGGTACTCGTCGGGGCGGAGGTAGAGCGGCCGGCGCTCGGCGACCACCCAGGCTTCGGCCACCATCATCCGGTCGTCGTCGTACTCGTCGAGCAGACGCCGCCACCGACGCACGATCGGGTGGATCTCGTCGAGGTCGAGGTACGGCAGCGGCTCGTCCTGGCCCTTGCCGTCGTTGATCCTGAGCCCGGCATCGGGGTAGCCCGGCGCCTTCACCAACGAGTGCGCAACGTCGATACGGAAGCCCGCCGCCCCACGGTCGAGCCAGAACCGCATCACCGCGTCGAACTCGTCGGCGACGTCCGGGTGCTCCCAGTTCACGTCCGGCTGGCTCTCGTCGAACAGGTGCAGGTACCACTGCCCGTCGTCGACCCGCGTCCACGCCGGACCTCCGAACACGGACCGCCAGTCGTTGGGTGGCAGGTCGCCGGCATCACCGCCGCCATCGAGGAAGTGGTACCGCTCGCGCGTCGGCGAACCGGGCTCAGCGGCGAGTGCCTCGCGGAACCAGGCGTGCTCCGACGACGTGTGGTTCGGCACGAGGTCGACCAGGACGCGGATGCCGTGCGACCGCGCCTCGGCGATGAACACCTCCGCCTCGGCGGTGGTGCCGAACTGATCGTTGATCTCGCGGTAGTCGGCCACGTCGTACCCGCCGTCGTGGAGCGGCGACCGATACCACGGATTGATCCACACCGCATCGATGCCGAGGCGCTCCAGGTACGTCAGGCGGTCGCGCATGCCGGCGATGTCGCCGGTGCCATCGCCATTACCGTCGGCGAACGAGCGGACGTAGATCTGGTACACGACCGCACTGCGCCACCATTCCGAGGCGCCGCGAGAGCCATCGGCCGCCGGGCCGGACTCGAATCGAGAGGTCAATGCGTCGGTCAAGACGATCGACGGTACTGCACGACACACGAGTCCGCCGACGTTTCGGTGCCGCACGGGCCGCGGCCGCCAGCGAACGGACGGACGCGATGCTGTAAGCGCTTACACTCCCCGCGATGGGGCCACTCGACCCACCGTCAACTCGTCCGCGACGAGCGCGCATCGAAGACGTCGCCCAGGCGGCGGCGGTGTCGGTGGCCACGGTGAGTCGGGCCCTCCGCGGGCTGCCGAACGTCGCTGAGTCGACCCGCGCCCGCGTCGTGGAGGTCGCGCTCCGACTCCACTACGAACCGGATCCTGCTGCTGCTCGGCTCGCCGCCGGCCGGACGCGCACGGTGATCATCGTGGTGCCGCATCTGGCCAGTTGGTACTTCTCGACGGTGATCGCTGGCGCCGAAGCGGTGTGCAACGAGTCGGGCTACGAGTTCCTCGTCGTCGGCGTCGGGAGTCAGACCGAGTGCGACCGCCTGCTCGACGAGCGTTCACGCCTCGAACGGCGCGCCGACGGCGTCGTGCTCGTCAACCTCCCAGCCACCGCGGCCCAAGCCGCCTCGCTGCGCGATCGAGGAGTCTCGCTGTCGACCATCGGCACGCGTACCGCCGGTGCCCCCTCGGTGTTCATCGACGATGTCGAGGTCGGCCGACTCGCGGCGTCCACGCTGGCCGGGCTCGGTCACGAACGCATCGCGCTGATCAGCGGGCTCGGCAGCGACCCCCTGAACTTCGAGGTCCCCAAACGGCGCAGCACCGGGTTCTGCGCCGGCCTCGCCGAGCACGGTCTGTCCTTCGATCGACGCCTCGAGGCCGGCGGCAACTTCGGCATCGACGGCGGGCAGGAGGCGATGGCCGCGCTGCTCGACCTCGACGGGGCGCCGACTGCGGTGTTCGCGATGTCCGACGAGATGGCGTTCGGCGCGTTGATGGAGATGAAGCGTCGGGGGCTCGTGGTCGGCGCCGACGTGTCGGTGCTCGGCGTCGACGATCACGACGTCGCCCGCGTGCTCGAACTCAGCACCATCCGCCAGGAGGTCTCGACGCAGGGTGCGGCTGCGGCGCGACTGCTGATCTCGGCCATGTCGGGCGGTCCGGTCGACCTCGAACCGCAGCTGTCGTCGATCGAGTTGGTGTTGCGAAGCACCACCGGGCCTCCCCGAGCGACGCGTCCGCATCGCTCTGCCCGATGACGCTGCTGCGGCCCGTCGAGCGGTCGCAGACCAAGTTCCCACCGCTTGGCCTTGACGCTGACCCATCGCGTCTGTAAGCGTTTACATCGCCGAAACACTTCGGTTCCACAGATAGTAGGGGGAGGACCCATATGAACAAGCGCTGGCTCAAGCTGGCTGCTGTCCCGGTCGCTCTGTCACTCGTTGCCGCTGCGTGCGGCAGCGACGACGACAGCAGCGGCTCCGACGGCGCAGACACCGAAACCACCGACGCCGCCGGCGGCGACGAAGGTGGCGACGGCGAGACGATGGACTTCGACGGTGCCGAGGTGACCATCACCGGCTCCGAGCGCGACGACCCATCGGTGATCGCCATCAACGACGCCCTCAACGAGCACTTCGAGTCGATGAACCTCACCGTCACCTTCGCCGGTGACGCCGACTGGGAGGCGAACATCAACACGCAGGTGCAGGGCGGCAACCCGCCGGACATTTCGCTCTTCCCACAGCCGGGCAAGCTGGCCGACTTCGCA
>JBGTCW010000318.1:0-4868 GCA_041748635.1 Ilumatobacteraceae bacterium
CCTGTCCAGTGCAGCAGGACGAATGATGAGTCGTCGGAGAGGCCGTCTTGGCTGTACTCGAGCACGGCGCGGGCGAGGTGGCGAACGGTTTGTTCGGGCTGTCTCTCGTCTGAGAGATGTCGACTGAAAAGAGCGGCCAACTCGTCGCGGCCGAGCTCGCGGCGGTCTGGGTTGCGCACCTCGATGGCACCGTCGGTGAAGAACAGGACTTCATCTCCTGGTTGGAGCGACTGTGTTGCAACGGTTGGTGGTCGCCTCTCTGGACGGGACAGGGGTCGTCCGAGCCCCCACGGCATGGTCGGCGGGCATGACAAGACGTCTGTTGCCTTTCCGTCCCGGAGCAACAGCGGCGCTGGGTGGCCGGCGTTGGTCCATTGAAGTGTCCCGGTCGACAGCTCCAGCCGGGCGAGTTGTCCCGTCACGAACGACATGTCGTCGTACTGATCGCTGATCGCGTCGTCGAGCGTCTCATGGATCTCGGTGAGCGTCTTGCCCTCTCGGCGTTGGTGACGATAGGCGCCCATGACGAGCCCGGCGAGGAGCGCAGAGCGGATGTCATGGCCGACGGGGTCGAACAGCGCGATGTCGGCGGTCGCGCCATTGATCGAATAGTCGAAGCAGTCGCCACCCACGTCGTAGGCCGGCTCGATCAACCCTGCGATCTCGATCGCTGGAGACTTCACGACGAGCGGCGGTAGCAGGTCCCATTGCATGGACGCGCTCAAGGTGATCGAGCGGCGCCGACGGTGCAGGTTGTACAAGTCGGTCGACCGGTCGTGCACGGCAATCAGATAACCGGCGAACAAACCAAGGTCGGCGCACCCCTCCAACACACCCTCCGAAGCATCAGTGACGGTCATCGCAAGGACACCTGTGCGGTTCGAACCTTCCGCAATGGGAACCCACACCCGCACGCCACCGGACGTTGGTTCGGTGACCGGTTGCTGTGCGAGGAACGATCGACCGGCGATGCTGGAGGCCACCAACTCACTGCTTCGGATCTCCGCGTGCGGGGACCGGTCCGGCAACGGTTCGAGCGTCACCTGCGCGAAATCGACGAGGTACAGCACAACATCGGCCGCTCCCAATTGAGCTGAAAGACCAGCGACCAGGTCGGGGAGCGCAGTGGGGTCAACGCTCTGAGCGGCGCGCACCGCCCGCCCGAACTCGATGCCGTCCACGCCCCCGACGCTACCGGCGGTCCCGGGACGCCTGATGGGTCGAGCAGCGGGCAGCCTGAACTGTTGTACTGCTACGGAGCCGGGTCGTTCGTCGCGCTGGTGCCGAGTTGTTCGGGTGATCGGGTGTCAGGGCCGAAGATCCCACGAGTTCCGACGCTGCGAGGGCGTGACGACGCGTCGTGCGGGGCACACTGCGGGTGTGGATGACACTCGGGGAAGGGGTGGGGTGTCGTTGACCGGACGGCTCGACGACTTCCAACGTCGTCATCCGGTGGTGGGCTTCCCGATCGGGGTGATCTACAAGTTCGGCGAAGATCAAGGTCCGTATCTCGCTGCACTCATCACCTACTACGGCTTCCTGTCGTTGTTCCCGCTCCTGCTGCTGCTCACCTCGGTCCTCGGGTTCGTGCTCGACGGGCGTCCCGAGCTGCAGCAACAGATCCTCGACTCGACCCTCAGCCAGTTCCCGGTGATCGGCGACGAGCTCGCCGACCCGCAGGGCCTCCAGGGCAGCATCGGCGCGATCGTCATCGGCGGTCTCGTTGCGCTGTACGGCGCGCTCGGCATCGCCCAAGCGATCCAGAACGCCATGTACGTCAGCTGGTCGGTGCCGCGCAACCGTCGACCCAACCCCATCCGGGCACGCCTGCGGAGCCTGCGTTTCATCGCGGTGGCCGGGATCGCCGTCGTGGCCACGACGATCCTGTCGGGCGCCGGCCTGAGCGCCGGGACGTTCGGCGCCGACCTCGGGCGATGGAGCACGGTTGCCGCGATCGTCCTGTCGGTCCTCGTCAACGGTGCGTTGTTCATCGTGACGTTCAGGATCTTCCGCCCCGACAAGGTGCGCCGTCGCGACACCATCCTCGGTGCGATCGTGGCCGCCGTCATCTGGCAGCTCCTGCAGTTCTTCGGCACCGCCTTCGTCGGCAACGTCGTCAAGGACTCAGGCGCCACCTACGGCGTGTTCGCACTCGTACTCGGCCTCTTGGCATGGATCTTCCTCGCCGCCGTCGGCGTGGTGATCGGATCGGAGATCAACGTGGTTCGCACCAAACGGCTGTACCCGCGAGCGCTGCTGACACCGTTCACTGACAACGTCGATCTCACCGACGCCGACCGACGCGCCTACCTCGACGCGGTCAGCTCCCAGCAGTTCAAGGGGTTCCAATCAGTGACGGTGCACTACGAAGATGACGGCCAACAGGCATCGATGCGCCGCGCCCTCGCCGCCGAACTGTCGCAACCACCGGTCGAGCCGGACGAGCTCAGTTGAGAGTCATGCGCAGAGAATGCGCATTCCGCTGTCGGTTGCGTTGGCGAAGTCGTCGTCGATCAGGGTGACTGTGCAGCCGGCTCGGTCGAGGATGCTGGCTGCGATGCTGGCCCTGAATCCGCTGGCGCAGTGGACCCACACGTCGCCGTCGGGGGTTTCGTCGAGGCGTTCGGCGAGGTCGGTCAGGGGGATGTTGATTGCGCCTTCGATGTGAGACGAGTCGTACTCGTCCGTTCGTCGTACGTCGAGTACGTCAATGTGGCCCGCGTGGCTGGCGAGTCCTGCGAAGGTCTCGACGGCGTAGCTGCGATGGTCGACACTGCCGCCCCACCGGTCGATACCGCCGGTTGCTGCGCCGGCAGGCCGATCGATGCCGATCCGCACGAGTTGCCGTTGGGCTTGGTGTATCTGTTCGGTGTCGTCGGCGAGCAGGGTGAGTGGCATGCCCCACAGGATGAGCCAGCCGAGGTAGGTGGCAAACCCGTCGGCGAGTTCGATGCCGATCGTGCCGACGAGGTGGTCGTTGGCGAACAGTTTTCGCTGGCGGAGGTCGACGACCCACTCGCCACGGTGGATTCGCCGGGCGAGTTCGGTCGGGTCGACGGGGGCCGGCGGTGAGAGGTCGATGGCGACGGCTCCTGCCCGGTTGAGCGGTGCCATGTGCGCGTAGTAGGCCGGGTAGGCGGTGAGGCCGGAGACGAGCCGTTCGACAAATTCGTCCTCGTTGTCGATGGTGAGGGCGAGGTTGATGCGACGCTCGGTGCCGAGGGTCCCGTCGGAGTCCTCGTCGCTCTTCGCCGAGGCGCAGAAGCTGCCGAATCCGTGGGTGGGGTAGAGACGAGTCTCGTCGGAGAGCTTGTCGGCGAGGGTGCGGGCCGATCGATGTTGCAGGCGGGTGAGTTCGTCGGTGAGGTCGTCGGCGACGAGGTCGGTGCGTCCAACGGTGCCGTAGAGCAGCGATCCTCCGGTGAATACCGCAGGGACTTGTCCGGTGACACTGACGACGTACGCGAGGTGATGTTGGGTGTGGCCGGGTGTGGCGATGACTTCGACGTCCATGCTCCCGACGCGGAGTCGCTCGCCAGGGTTGACGGAACGATGGTCGAAGGAGAGTGTCTCGGCGCGGGCGTGCGCGTATGTCGCCGAGCTGGTGCGGCTGAGCGTGAGCCCGCCGCTGACGTAGTCGTTGTGGACGTGGGTTTCGAGGATCAGCTCCAGCTTCAGGTCGCGGTCGGCGATATCGGTGTCGATCCGGTCGATGTCGCGTGGTGGATCGATGACGATTGCGCTGGTGCCGTCGTGGGCGATGTAGGAGCGGTCGCCGAGGGATGCGGTTTCGATGACGATGACGTCGAGGTATGCCATGTTGTGCCTCTGTTCGTGACTGGTTGCAGGGGTGATACCCCTACCGGCACGGTCAGTAACAGACCCCGTCACGTCGAGGCGATGAGATCGGCGACCGTGCGTTGGATGGAGGTGTGCAACGCCAGCTGTGTCTGGGTGCGCATGATGCCGGGGAGTTCCAGGATGCGTTGCAGCACGTCGTGGAGGTGTTCGTTGGAGCGCGCGACCACCCTCAGGTGGAGGTCCCCTGGACCGGTGACGGCGTGCACCTCGAGCACCTCGGCGATCTCGTCGAGACCGGCGACGATCTGCGCGTCGCTGCCCTGCGCGATCTCGAGCGTGGTGAACGCGAGCACCCCGAACCCTGCCGTCGTTGCATCGAGGTCGGGTCCGTAGCCGACGACGAGGCCGTCACGCTCCAGTCGGTCGAGGCGCGCCTGCACCGTGCCCCGCGCGACGTCGAGGCGGCGGGCCATCTCCACCACCGGGAGGTTTGGCGCCGAACGCAGCAGTCCGATCAGTCGGGCATCGAGTTCGTCCCAGCTCTCGCTCGCATCGCTGCTCATCGTGCACACTCCCGTACCGGCTGTGGGCAACCAGACTAGACAATCTGCACAGTCCAGTGGAGATGAGTTGATCGGAATGCCTGCTCGCGGGACGATGCACAGATGACAACGCTGGACGTGACGGCACCCGCAACCCGACTGAAGGGCTGGGACTCGCTCGAGTTCTATGTCGGTAACGCCCGCGCGATGGCCGGGTTCCTCACCGCTGCGTTCGGCTTCGAGGTCACCGCCTACGCCGGCCCGGAGACCGGGCGTCCCGACATCGCCTCGTACCTCCTGCAGCAGGGTGACATCCGCTTCGTCGTCACCGCCGGACTCACGCCCGACTCGCCGATCTGGACCCACGTGCGCGAACACGGCGACGGCGCCCAGGATCTCGCCTTCGTCGTCGACGACGCCACCGCCACGTACGACGCAGCGATCGCTCGCGGCGCCCGATCGGCGCGCGAGCCCTACGAGCTCACCGACGAGCACGGCACGCTGCGCCTCGCTGCGATCGGCACC
>JBGTCW010000319.1:0-2603 GCA_041748635.1 Ilumatobacteraceae bacterium
TCACCATGGCGATCGGCGGATCGAACCACCCCGAGGGAGACGCCGAAGACTCCCTCACCGGCGAACTCGCCACGATGACCTCGGACGACGCCTGGGTCCTGTCACACACCTTCTTGTCCGCTGGCGCGGCGCTCCTGGCGGGCGGCCTGTGGTTGGCGTATCGCCACCGCAGCTGGCCGCGGATCACCCTGCGTGCGCTGCACATCGCCGCCATCACGATGTCGCTCTACTTCGTGGAGACGATCTTCCATCTCGCCTCGGTCATCGACTCCGACGCCCTCGCCAGCGGCGACACCGCACCGGTCGCATCCGCGCACGTGGCACTGGCGATCGGGCTGTATCCGATCAGCGGCCTCACGTTCGCCTGGCTGAACACGCGTGTCATCGCAGCCGCATCACTGCCGATGAAGACGTTCGGCGTGGTCGGGATCGTCGCCGGGCTCCTGCATGCAACGTCGGTACCGCTGACGTTGCTGTTTCCCGACACAGAGTTCTCCGGGGTGTTCGCGAGCGCAGGAATCCTGCTCGCCGTCTGGTCGCTCGGTATGGGCGTCGGCGGGTTTCGGGGCAGCCAGCAGCGCGGCACCGACAGCGACGACAGCGCCGACCGGTATCGGAGCGCCGAGGCAGGGCTGTGGGGTTCGCTCGACGCCCGTCCCACCGAGCGATGGGTCGAGCTGGCACAGCTCGGCGTTCGGGTGCGTGTGCAGGAGATGGGCGACGGCGATCCGGTGATCTTTCTGCACGGTGGGCCGAGTGCCGGCACCACCTGGGCGCCGCTCGCCGCGGAACTGCCCGACGTCCGATCGATCATCGTCGACCGGCCAGGAACCGGGTTGTCGGACCCGTTCGTCGTCACCGCACGCACTCTCGACACGTTCGCCGACCGGTTCGTCATTGACCTCCTCGATGCGCTCGAACTCGACCGGGCCAACGTCGTGGCGTCCAGCTTCGGCGGATTCCTGGCGCTGCGCGCCGCCGCCATCGCACCGCATCGGTTCGACCGGATGGTGCAGATGGCGTGTCCGGCCGGTGCCCCCGGCATGGCCGTTCCGTCGTTCATGCGGGCCGCCGCCATCGGTCCCGTGCGTCGCCTCATCACCGCGCTCCCGCCGTCCGAACGGGCCGCGCGTTCGATGCTCTGCCAGATCGGGCACGCCAAGACCGTCGATGCCGGTGGGATCTCCACCGAGTTCATGACGTGGTACTTGTCGCTGCAGCGAGACACCGCCACGATGCGCAACGACCTGCACACGATCGGGTCCCTGGTGACTCCGAGCGGATCGGTGCACTCGGCGCTCGCGCTCTCCGACGATCTGCTGCGGCGCATCGACGTGCCGACCGCCTTCTACTGGGGCGCCGACGATCCATTCGGCGGCGGCGATGTCGCACAGCGGATGGTGGACCTCATGGGTGACGCCGAACTCGAGATGGTCGCCGACGCCGGGCACCTCCCCTGGTTGGACGACCCGGCGGGTGCCGCTCGGGCCGTGCGGACCTTCCTCGGAACGCAACGGCGTTCGACGTCGGCACCGATGTCGCAGACGGTCCGTTGAGAATCTGCAACACTTCGGCATGCAGAGATCCCCAGCGTTGACATTCGCTGTCGCCGCCGTGTTGGGGCTGGCGGCCTGTGGCGGAAGTGGCGACGACGCCGAGACGACGGACAGCTCCGTGGTCGGACCTGGCGGTGCGGCGGAGACGGTGCCGGCACCGACAGACCCGGCAACGACGGATCCGGCAACGACCGTGACCACCGCACCCGCCACCACGACCACGCCCCCGCCGCCAACCATTCCTGAAGCCGGGTGTCTCGAGGGCTCGTGGTGGCTGTCTCCCGAGGAGACCACGAGCCTGTATTCCGCACTGCTCCCGCAGATGCCGGTGACGGTGACGGGGACCCATTGGGTGGAGTTCTCGGGCAACACGGTCGACTACTGGGCAATTCAGGAACTGCGCTTCGCCGTGGGCGGAACCGACGTCACGTTCGGAATCGACCAGCACGGCGTCGGCACGTACACCGTCGCTGACGACGCGCTGACGATGAACTACAGCACGTTTGAATCGACCATCCACGAGGGTCATGGAGTCGTGATCACCGATCCCGACGAGCACCCAGAGTCGTACGCCAATGAGGCCGTCGACATCACCGAGAACGGCGACGGAACGATCACCATCAACCGCGTCACGGTGCCGGTGATCGAGATCCCGCCGGTCGCCGGCGGGCCGATGGGTTGCGACGACGACACGATGTCGCTCGGGTTCACCTCGGGACTGGCCGACACAGCGGCTGTCTACGTTCGAAGGTCTTGAAACGGTACCGCCCAGCGCGCCAACGAACGACCACCGTGCGCTGGATACTTGGTACACCATGCCCCTTCACCAAGTAGTGTCGCACCCATGAGCGTTCAGGAGTATCTCGTTTCGGCGTCCGGTCAGATGTCGTTACCAGCGGCTGCCCGACATCGGTGGCACCTCGATCAGGGTGGGCCGGTCGATGTGATCGACCTCGGGTTCGGCGTGCTGACAGCACCCAAAGGGACCGCCCGAACGCTGCTCGGCGACCTCGTCACCCGGCAACAGCACGCCGAATTCGTGAGATC
>JBGTCW010000320.1:0-5392 GCA_041748635.1 Ilumatobacteraceae bacterium
ACGTCGATCTGGGACCAGGCGTTCTCCACCTGGTTCCGCGATCGCACCAGTCCGTTGTACGAGAGGATCACGAACCCCACCAGTATCGCCACGACGACGATCACGATGATGAGAGGAATCATTGGCGACAGTGTACGGGCGGCTGTTCAGTGCGCCGAGGATGGGCAGATCGACCGGTAGATCGCCAGATAGCGGTCGGTGAGCGCGGTCATCGCGAACTCGTCGGCCCGCTCGGTTGCCGTGTTTCGCAGCCGGCTGGCGAGTTCGTCATCGGTGACCGCACGATGCAGCGCGGCGCCGAGTGCATCGACGTCGCCGGGTTCGACGAGGAGCGAGTCGACCTCGTGCGTGGCGACATTGCGGTACCCGTCCAGCGAACTGGCGACCACGGTCGTCGCAGCTGCCATCGCCTCGATCAGCACGACGCCGAAGGATTCCCCTCGAAGCGACGGGGCACAGAACACGTCGGCAGTCCGCAGTCGGGCGAACTTCTCGGCGTCGGTCACCCGGCCGAGCCACTGGAAACGCTCATCACTGCGGGTCGCCGCGGTCAGCTCCGCCGTGTCGGGCCCGTCGCTGCCGATCCACACCGTCACATCGAGATCGGCCAACCTCACGGCGTCGATCAGGACTCGCAGCCCCTTGCGTTCCTCGTGTCGACCGCAGAAGAAAACCGTCGGTCGATCGGGCGACGTCGGTTCGTGCGGCCACGGCGCGACGGATCGGATCGCGTCGAGTTCGACGCCGTTGAAGAGCACCTCGTAGTCGCCGCCCAGATAGCTGTGCACCAGTGCGAGCGCGTCCTTGGAGACGACGACCTTGTGGTCGAGACGCCGGATCAGCCGTGTGAGCGCAGGCGCGAGGAAGCGGTAGCTCGCAGAAGTTCCGGCGGCGTGGAAGGTGCCGACGGTCGGCGCCGAGTGCACAATCAACGCTGTCGAGGTGGGGCCTGGCGCGAGGGGTTCGTGCAGGTGGACCACGTCGAAGTCCTCGTCGGCGAGGACGCGCAGGGTGCGCAGCGCCGCCGACGGGTCGGGCGCCAGCGGCGCGATCGAGCCGTTCGCCGACAGCGGCAACGACTTCCCGAGGGGCGTCACGAACGATTCGGGCGGAGGTCCGTCACACGGCCCGAGCACACGGGTCTCGTGGCCACGGCGACGCAGCTCGCGGGCCAGGCCGAGGACCTGCGCCTGGACACCCCCGGGCACCGACAGGCTGTAGGGAGAGACGATCGCGATCCTCACGCGATCACGATGCGGTCGTCATGTCGCGGGCGACGCCGAAGCGTCGTTCGAGTTCGGCGGATTCGAGCGGTACCGCAAGGAGGAATCCCTGGCCGATCTCGCAACCCAGCTCCTCGAGCACGGCCAGCTGTGTTGGACGTTCGATGCCCTCCGCAACCGATACGACGTCGAGACCGGCGGTGAGCTGCAGGATCATCTTGGCCAACGGCATCGGGTGAGCGTCGTCGTCCAGTTCGTCGATGAACTGACGATCGATCTTGACGACGTCGACGGGGAACTGGTGCATGTACGACATCGAGCAGTACCCGGTTCCGAAGTCATCGACCGCAATGCGTACACCAAGTTCACGCAACTGGGCAAGGGTCTCAGCGCCGGAGTCGAGTTCGTCGACCAGTGTCCGCTCGTTGATCTCCAGGATCATGCAGGCTGGATGGAGTTGATGTTGCTCGAGTAGCTGGCGGATGTGATCGACGAACTGGGGCGAACGGATCTGGTGAGCAGACACGTTGACGCTGACCTGTTGCAGGCCCTTCGCCTGCCACCGTGACGCCGCGCGGATGCTCTCCTCGATCACCCAGTTCCCGATCGGCACGATGAGCCCCGCCCGCTCCGCGATCGGGATGAACTCGGACGGCGAGATCGAACCCTTGGTCGGGTGCTCCCACCGCAGCAGGGCCTCCGCTCCGACGACCTGATGCGTACGGAGCTCGACCATCGGCTGGTACACGAGACGGAGTTGGCCCAACTCGATCGCTGCGCCGAGGTCGCTGCGGAACTCCAAGTGCCGAGTTGCCGTGAGTCTCATCGACGGATCGAAGATCTTGATCTGGCACTTTCCGGCACGCTTTGCCTCGTACATCGCGATGTCGGCATCGCGCAAAAGTCCGGCCGTGGTCATCCCGGGCGTCGACACCGCAACGCCGACACTGGCGAGCACCGCAAGGTCGAAGCCGGCGATGGCCACCGGCTCGCGCAGTGCATCGAGCAGCCCCTCGGCGAGATCGAGCGCGCGGTCGATGCCACCCTCGTCCTCCAGCAGGATCGCGAACTCGTCGCCACCCAGCCGGGCGGCCGTGTCGCCCGGTCCGGCAACCCGACGAAGGCGGTCGGCGATCGATCGCAGCATCTGATCACCGACTGCATGCCCGAGTGCATCGTTGACGGACTTGAAGTCGTCGAGGTCGACGAAGAGCACCACGACAGGATCGTCCTCGGGTCGAACGACGTGGAGTGCTTGCTCCATCCGATCGAGGAAGAGCGCTCGGTTCGCCAAGCCCGTCAATTCATCGTGGAACGCTCGATGACTGAGCTGTCGTTCGAGATTGCGTTGCTCGGTGACGTCACGGAAGGTTGCCACCAGGCCGTCGACGGCGTCACTGCCGAGCAGGTTGGCGATCGTCGCCTCCATGCGACGGGTTTGGCCATCGACACGCACGAGGCTCGCTTCGAACTTGACCATGTCGCCATACGGGAGCGCGCTCGCCCTGCGAAGTTCGGCCGCCGCGGCGGCGCGGTCGTCGCCGGCGACCAGGTCGACGACCGACCGTCCAGACCAGTCGTTCGGTCGATGACCGAGCGTGGTTGCGAGCCCCGGGCTCGCGTAGCTGATCACCCCGGTCGCATCGACGAGCAGGACGACATCGCTCGAGTGTTCGACCATGGCGGCAAGGCGATCCTGACCCCTGCGCTCGGTGAGTGTGCCCACCATGGCGACGAGGTGCCACATGCGCGTGAGCGCCAGCACGACCACGACGACGGCGCACACCGCAGCGATGGTTCGCGTGGCTCGAGTTCCGAGGCCGCTCAGACTCAAGGTGAGCATCACCGTGAGCGGCGTGAGCGCCGCCACGCTGAGCCACACCACGCGGCCGAAGCCGATCGGCGGAGCGGCCACGGCCGGCCGGTTCCGATGGGTCATCGTCGGATCGAGGGCGGCGGCGCCGATCAACATCGGCGGTGCGATCGAGAGCGCGGCAATCAGTCCACCCGCCGCGAGCGAGCCTCGCAGCTCCGTGGCGCTCCGGATGACATCGGACAGCAACAGCAGTCCGACACCCAGCGCCAGCAGCACCGTGGAGCGCACCCGGAACCGGTGTTGCGCTGCCGTCCGGAACGCAATCGCCAACGCCAGGGCGCCCGTCATGGGGACCACCACCGCCCAGACCTGATCGCCGAACGCGAGACCGCTGTCGGCGAGGTACGGCTCGACAACCGCCAGCCAGACACCGAGTCCTACGGCGATGCCGACGATCGCCGTTTCGATCGATCCGAGAGTGTCGTCATCGGACGCAGTGTCGTGGCCCAGCATCACCATGGCGATCACGAGCAGCGCCGCCGACACCAGATGGAGCGCATCGCTCGCCGACGGGAAGGTCTCCGATCCACTGAGGAAGAGCTGCAGCCAGATCAGTTGTGCGACGGCCAGAAGACCGATCGATGCCGCCGTCGCCCACCACGCCAACAATCGTCGCGGCTGGTGCTGTGCCACCCCGAGCATCACCGCACCGGCACCGATGATCGGCGAGGCAACCCTGATCGCCTCGGCCGCCCCGCCTGCGGGCAGCAGCAGGTATGCGACCGTCGAGGCTGCCGACGCGCCGATGAGGACGCAGGAGCCCACCGGAGAGGAGTTCGCTGATTCGATGATGTGTCTTCGGCACCCCGCTCAAACGACTTGATCGCCGTGCGCCCCGGTGCCCGCTACACGCCGGACGGACGTCCGTAGCCCGGATCGCTCGGCCAGTTCGGTTGAAACATGTGCCATTGCGAGGGTTCGCGCCGGATCAGGGTCTCGAGTTCGTACGCGAGAAGCTGCGTGATGCGTTGGACGTCGGCACGCAGGCGCTTCTCGACGCGTTCGACGGGTACCGGCGGTTTCACCCAGGCGAAGTGTCCGTCGACGCGGTTCGTGAAGTAGACGCCGGTCGGCAGGATCGGCGCACCGCTGCGCAGCGACAGCGTCGCCGGCCCGCCCGGCAGCGTCGTGCGTTCACCGAAGAACTCGACCTCGGGGCCGCCGCCCTGCAGGTCCCGATCGGCCAGCAGACACACCACGTGGTTGTCGCGCAGCGCCCGCATCACGATGGTCCCCGCGTCGGGACCGAGTGCCACGACGTGCATCCCGAGCCGCGAGCGCAGCTCGACGAACCAGTCGAACAACTCGACAGGCTCGATCCGCTCGACGACCACGGTGATCTCGTGCCCCTGATCGACGATCCACCGTCCCGCCCACTCCCAACCGCCGAGGTGCGGCAGCACCAGGATCACCCCGTTGCCCTCGGCGAGCCCGTCGACGATGTGCTCGTAGCCGGTGACGTCGAAGCCGCGCTCGACGGTCGCCACCGACAACGTCGGCAGCCGGAAGCTCTCGAGCCAGTACCGGGCGTATGAGTCGAACGCCTCCTGGACCGCCCGACGCAACCTCAGACCGCGCAGGGTCGGATCGACCCGTCGCAGGTGACGCTCGATCATGGCGCGACGCTCGGGGCTGGCGATGTTCGCCCCGAAACCCGCTGGCGTCACCATGCCCGCTGCCACAAACGCCGGCAGACCTCTCGCGGCGAGCGCACCGAGGCGGTACGAGGAAGTCGTAGCGGCATCGATCAAGCGGCGCGATCCCCACAACGGATCCAACGGGCGACGGCGTTCGGCCACAGTGCTGAGGATGCTCAGGTCGGTCGACGGGGCACGCGAGTGCGACGACGTTCGGTGCGAGCCACCCGGCGACTCTGGCGCCGGGATCGGCGCATCTCGATGCGGGCGGCGGTGACCGGGGCAACCGCGGCCTGCGTCCACACCTTCACGAACCGCTGGATCGCCGTGATCGACGTGAGCACCAACATGATCCAGAGGATCGGGATCAACAGGACCGGGAACAGCAGACCGACGCAGATCGCGATGATCCGCTCGGCTCGCTCCATGAGCCCACCCTTGGCGTCGATGCCGAGCGACTCGGCCTTCGCACGCTGGTAGCTGATGATGCTCGACACGGCCATCACCGCGAACGGCAACAGCGACATGTGAGGCGATTCCTCGCTGGCCAGGTACCACGCGATACCGCCCAGCAGCAGTGCGTCGGTGATTCGGTCGACCGTTGAATCGAAGAACGCGCCACGTTGGCTCGCCGAGTCGGAGGCCTTCGCGAGCGC
>JBGTCW010000321.1:0-3016 GCA_041748635.1 Ilumatobacteraceae bacterium
TGTCGTGGTACATCCCCCCAGCGACGAGGGTGACGTCGATCCGGCCCATCGCGTCGCTCAGTAGTCGACGCGCTTGAGGAAGCCGCCGTCGACGGTCACGTTGACGCCGTTGACGTGCTTGGCGCGTTCGCTCGCGAGGAACGCTACGACGTCGGCGACGTCCTGGGCGGTGCCGAGGTCGCCGCCCGGATGGTTCTTCTGCGTCGCCTCGAAGAAGGGCGCCATGTTGTCCTTGATCATGTTCCAGTCGCCGCCCTCGATGAAGATCGGGCCGGGCGACACGACGTTGCAGCGGATGCCCTTCGCGCCGAGCACCTGGGCCTGGCCGAGCGTCCAGTTCGTCACCGCCGCCTTGAACGCGCTGTAGCTGCCCGATCCCGATGCGAAGTGCTCGGTGACCGCGGTGGTGCCGATGCTGATCACCGATCCGCCGCCGTCGGCCAGCGCCTCACTCGCGGCGCCCACGCCGAGCACGAGCGACATCAAGTCGATGTTGAAGTTGTTGATCCACGCCTCCGTACTGCGTGCCGGCTTGCCCGAGGTGTTGTGCACGTAGATGTCGATGCCACCCAGCTGTTCAGCCGATGACGCAACCCAGGCGGCGAGCGCCTCTCCATCGGCGGCATCGACGGCACCACCGACGACAGTCCCGAGCGACGACAGCTCGGCCACCGCAGCGTCGACGCCCTCCGCATTGCGGGCACAGATCGCCACGGATGCGCCCTCGGCCAACAGCGTCTCGGTGATCGCTCGACCGATGCCCTTCGTGGCGCCGGTGACGAGTGCCTTCTTGCCGGTGAGTCCGAGGTCCATGGTGTCTCCTGTGTGCGTGCTTGGCGGCGGCCGACGGATGCCGACCGATGCGACGACGCTAATTCACCGGGTGGCCGGTTTCGTCAGCCGGACGATCGGCGAGGTCCGACGCCCGCATCGCCGCAGACCGCGGTGGCGTCGTACGGTGCGGCGATGGCCGGTGACGCATACGACACGATCAAGCGATTCTGGGAGATCCAGGACGAGGGTGACTACGCGGCGCTCGCGCCACTGTTCGCGGACAACGCCGAGGTGGTCGATCCTGTGTACGGCACGTTCGTCGGTGGTGAAGCGATCGCCGGCTTCTTCACGATGATGAACACCGAGATGGCCAAGGCCGGCGCGTCGTTCCGCTTGGTCGAGCTCGCCGGCGACGACGAGACCGCCTGGGCACAGTGGGAGGCCACGACCGCCAGGGGCGTGCGTCAGGGCGTCGGGGTGTATCGGGTGCGCAACGGGCGGCTCACCTACTACAAGGACTACATGAACCCGTGACCGAACGGGTCGCCATCGTCACCGGCGCTGCGTCGGGTATCGGCCGTGCCACGGTCGAACGCCTGCTGGCCGAGGGCGCCTGCGTGGTCGCGGTCGACCGCGAGCCGGTGTCGTGGATCGACCAGGCGCAGAGCACCGTGACGACGGTCGTCGGTGACGTCACCGACGTCGACACCAACGCCGCCGCCGTCGACGCGGCGATCGACTCGTTCGGGCGACTCGACGTTGCGGTGTTCAATGCGGGTGTCTCGATGGGCGGCGACCTGCTCGACTTGCCGATCGAGCAGTTCGACCGGGCGATCGAGGTCAACGTCCGCGCCGTCGCACTCGGGATCAGAGCGGTTGCGCCAGCACTGCGCCGCGCCAGAGGTGGCCGCATCGTCGTGACCGCGTCGACGTCGGGCATCGCCGGCGATCCGAACATGTGGGCCTACAACACCGCCAAGGGCGCGGTGATCAACCTCGTGCGCGCCGCCGCCATCGACCTCGGCGCGGACGCCATCACCGTGAACGCGGTGTGTCCCGGCCCGACCGAGACGGGCATGACATCGCGGATCTCGTCGATGCCGGAGGTGTACGACAGCCTCCGCCGGCGCATCCCGCTGCAGCGCTGGGGTCGACCGGACGAGATCGCCGCCGTGATCGCGTTCCTGGCCTCGGCTGATGCGTCGTTCGTCAACGGTGCGGTCATCCCCGTCGATGGCGGCATCACTGCCAGCACCGGACAGTTCCTGCCCCGCGAGTCGGCACCGGATCACGCGCCATGAGCCTGATCGAACAGTTCGACCTGACGGGCCGCGTCGCTGTGGTCACGGGTTCCGGTCAGGGGATCGGCCGGGCGATCGCTTGGGGCCTCGCCGACGCCGGATGCGACGTCGTGGTCAACGCACGTCGGATCGACGATCTCGAGCGGACCGCTGCCGGCGTGCGCGAGCGAGGTCGCGAGGCCCTGATCGTGGCCGGCGACATCCGTGACCTGTCCGAGGATCTGGCCGATCGTGCAATGGAGCGGTTCGGCCGCATCGACATCTGGGTGAACAACGTCGGCGGGTCCGACGAGAAGACGACCCGCACGCTGATCGACACCCCCGACGAGGTGTTCCGGGCGCAGCTCGAACTCAACCTCACCTCTGCCTTCCAGGGCTGCAAGGCCGCTGCCAAACGCATGCGGCCCGGCAGCTCGATCGTGAACATCAGCTCCGGCGCCGGCATGCGCGGGTCGCCGTTCACGGGCCCGTACGCGGCGGCAAAGGCTGGCATGAACAACCTCTCCGAGACGCTGGCGCTCGAACTCGCGCCTGACATCCGCGTCAACACAGTGGCCCCTGGCCCGGTGGCGACCGAGGCGTTCTCGGAGGTGCTCGGAACCGACGGCCAACACGACGCCATCGCGTCGACGATCCCGCTCGGTCGTCTCGGGGTTCCCGACGACATCGCCGGAGCGGTGCTGTATCTGGTGTCGGATGCTGCATCATGGGTGACGGGCCAGTTGATCCTCGTCGCCGGCGGCCGCACCCACCGCGTCCATCAGTACCGACCGAACGACTCGTGAGTCGACCGGGCGGATCCGTGGGCCATACTGACGCCATGGCTGCCAGTACCAGTCCGCGTCGACTGGGTCGGCCGCCGGACACCGACTCGACCGAGACCCGCCAGCGCATTCTCGAGATCGCCCGCGGCGCGTTCGCCCTCGGCGGGTACGACGGTT
>JBGTCW010000322.1:0-7590 GCA_041748635.1 Ilumatobacteraceae bacterium
CGGATGTTCGCCTGGCAGGGCGTGCTCGCCACCGGCGGGCCGGTCGAGAGTGTCACCGGGTTACGGCTGCTGTTCAAACCTCCCGCGGTCCTGCTCGGCATGATCACGGCCTACGTGCCGATCTTCGTGCTGCCCACCTACGTCGCGCTGTCGCGCGTTCCGGGTGAACTGAACGCTGCCGCCGCCGACCTCGGTGCGCGTCCGTGGCGTCAACTTCGTGCCATCACCCTGCCACTCGCCATGCCAGGAATCGTGACAGGTGCCGTGCTGGTCGGTGTGTGGTCGATCGGTGAGTTCATCGTGCCCGCCGTTCTCGGTGGCAACAAGGTGCTCCTCCTGGGAAACATCCTGTCGGAGCGTGGTGCCGGCAGCGACCAACCACTCGGCGGCGCGATCACTGCGTTCATGCTCAGCGTGTTCGTGATCGTCGCGCTCGTCGTCCTCATGTACCGACGATTCGAGGCCCGTCGCCGTGCGTGAGAGCTACCGTCCCCGAGGCCGCGTCGCCGACCTCGTACTCGTTGCCGTGCTGATCGTGTTGTATGCGCCGCTCGTTTTCCTGGTGGTGGCGAGCGTCAACAGCAACCCGAGTTCCACCACGTGGCAGGGCTTCACCACACAGTGGTACAGCAACGCCTTCAACGACGATTCGTTGCGCAGGGCCGCCGCGGTGAGCGTGCGCCTGGCGTTCGCAGCCGCTCTCGGCTCGGTGACAATCGGCACGGTGGCCGCGGTGGCTGCACGCCATTCGGCCTGGCTGAAGAAGGTGAACCAGGTGCTGGGCACCGTCCGCGTGGGCACCCCCGTGATCATCATCGCCACGGGCATCGCCGCGATCCTGCCGGCGGTGAATGTTGGGTTCGGTTTCAAGCCGATGGCCGTCGCCCACGTGGCCTACCTGTCCGCGTATGTGCTCCTCATCGTGGGGGCCCGTGCCGCCGGTGCCGATCCTCTCCTCGAGGATGCCGCTCTCGACCTCGGCGCCGGGCCGTGGCGGGTGCTCCGCACCGTTGTGTTGCCCGATCTCAAGCCCGCCATCGTCGCATCGGCGCTGTTGACGTTCGCGTTCTCGTTCGACGATGTTGCGTTGTCGCTCGCGCTGCGCGGGCCGAACGACACCACCGTGCCCATCTACATCTTCTCCGCCGTTCAGCGCCGAGTGACACCATCGATCCATGCCATCGGTACCGTGATCCTGGTGATCGGCGTGACGACGTTCGTCGCCGCCACGGTGGTCAACGGCCTGCTCGCCAACGGCGACACTCGGCGTCGCGTGATCGTTGACGACGATCAGCTGCGGCCATAGAAGCCCACACGTTCGGTATCGGTGAGTTGCTGTCCCGGAACTTCTGCGTAGGAGTACATCGATGAGCCGGTCAGAGATGGTCACGAGCAATTCTGCGTTCGAAGGTGCGCTCGGCGAACACCTCTCCGGCATCGTGGGCGATCAGGCTGGCGGTCAGCGTGAACGAGTCGTGGTCGCAGCACATCTCGATGTGGGAGTCGACACGAACATCCCAGTCGTCGCGGCGATAGGTGGCTGAACACACGACGCTGGCTTGGGCGCTGAGCGGGTCCCCGTCCACGATCGACGACGACCGGACCCGCGTGAACGACTGCTCGGTGCCGATGTCGTCGAGCACGTACACACCCTCCTGGAGGAACCCGATCGTCGGGCCCGGCACTCCGTCGTTGGGGTACTTGTGATCCCACGGGCCGACGATGCCACGGCACACGTCGACGTGCTCGACGAGATCGAACACCGCGTCGGTGTAGCCGTCGGCCCAGCCGCTCACGGACAGCACGGGAACTTCGATGGCGTCGTAGTCCTCCGCGACCGAACCCTGCTTCCAGAAGGTGTCGCGACGCTGGTGCTCGGGGCAGTCGGCGGGAGCGAACCTGGCGTGGTCGATGCGGTGGCGCCAGAGCTCGCGCCAGCGGTCTTCTCCCACGATTAGAGGGTCGCGGCAGCAGCGGCGCGTCCGCCGACTGGTGACAGCACCGAGTTGACGACATGGTCGTCGGACGACCTGCGCTCGTTCCTCGCAGCGGTCGAGGGACACCCGTACGGGATCGGTGACGGGATGATGGTGTTCTTCAACGACCCCATCCCGTGCGAGCACCCCGAGCGTCGCGCCGTGATCCTCGGCCTGGCGATGAGGGATCACACCGAGCGGCTGGCCGACGAGTGGAAGCGCCGCGGGCACGATCTGCGGCTCGGTGTCGGTATCGCCACCGGGCACGCGACGTGCGGCCAGATCGGCTTCGACGGCCGCTTCGAGTACACCGCCATCGGCACCGTGGTCAGCCTCGCCGCCCGCTTGTGCGCGCAGACGCAGGGCGGTGAGATGCTCGTCACGGAGCGTGTGGTGGTCCCGCTGGGCGACGCCGTCGACCCGAGCGAGTGCGCCTCAGGCATCGACGGCGGAGTTGACCACGTCCTGGAAGCGGTGCGCTGCCCAACTGACCGGCAGACCGGCACCGTCCTCCTCGGTCAAGATCTCGATGTAGACCGCCACGACTCCCGAGTCGGGATCGATCCAGCCGTCGATGCCGCCGGCCCCGCCGTGGCGGAAGCTGCGCGGGCTCGACAAGCTTCCACCGAATCGGGGCCACACCTCGTGCCCTGCGACACCGAAGCCGAATCCCCACGAGGCCTCGGTCCGCGAGACTCCGACGAGGTCCACCTCGATGCCTGGGATCTGGTTGGTCGTCATGACACGCACCGCATCGCGGCTCAGCACGCGGGTGTCTCCGACCATCCCTCCGTCGAGGAACACCTGCCAGAAGCGTGCGAGATCTAGCGCCGACGCGAAGCCGCCGCTGGCGCCGTCGTCGCTGCCCTCCCACAGCGGGTCGTTGGTCGACAGCGGAGTCTCGGCGTGATCGGGGCCGAGGGGAATCCCCGGCGGTCGTTCGATCAGCTGCGGCCGCAGGCTGTCGCCGACGATCATCGCACTGCTCGACATTCCGATCGGCTCGAACAGGTAGCGGCGCATCGCAGCGTCGAGCGTGCCACCGGTGACGCGCCGGACGATCTCGCCGAGCAGCGAGTAGTTGAAGTTGCAGTATTGCATCCGCTCACCCGCTGAGAGTCGGCGCGGGACGTCCCAACCGGGCCACAGCATGATGTGGGTGATGGGGTCGGTCCCGGCGGGGATGGACGCGATCGCGTCATCCAATTTGGCCACCCGGGCGGCGACGTGGCCCTCATCGCTCCAGCCCGAGGTGTGGGTGAGCAGGTGGTAGAGCATCACCTCCTCGTGCTCGCCGGCGAGTTCCGGCAACGTCAGCGAGGCCGATTCCGTGAGGCCGACCAGGCCGCGCTCGGCGAGTGCCATGATCACGGACGCCGTCATCGGCTTGCTCTGCGACGCGATCGGAAACACCGAGTCGATCGTGACGGGCGGCCCTCCGAGTCGGGCGTCGCCGACGGTGTGCGTCCAGAGCACCTGGCCGTGCCGGGCGACGAGCGCCACCGCCATCGGGGTCAGGCCCGCCGCGTACTGACGGTCCATCAGCGCCGCGGCGTCCGCAAGCCGGGTCGCCGACATCCCGAGCGCGGCAGGATCGTGCAGCTCCATCGAAAGCGTCACTCGGTCACCGCCGCAACGATCACGTCTTGGAACCGATGACAGATTCCTGACACGGGTTCGTTGAACGGGCTCATCTCGGTGACCACCTCGAAGTACACGCCGACGATCTCGTGCTCGAGGTCGATCCAGTAGCTGATCCCGCCGACCCCGGGATGCATGACGCTCCCGAGCGGGAGCAGCCCACCGCGGAAGTACGGGAACGGTCGCTCCTGGATCACGGTGAACCCGTACGTCCACGACGCTTCGCGGATCCAGTGATCTGCGAACAAGGCCGGCACCCCGGGGATCTGGTTCCTGAGCATCGAGCGCACCGTCGACGGCGCCAAGACGCGAGCACCGTTGCCGACACCGCCGTCAAGGATCATCTGTCCGAAGGCGGCGAGATCGGGCGCCGACATGTGGATCGCGGCGGCCCCCGAGTCGGACGACTCCCACAACTCGCCCTCGAACGAGATCGGCCAATCCGGGCCGAACGGGAGCCCGGCGGCGCGGGTGACCAGATGGGGTCGGAGATCGTCACCGACGATCCCGGCGCTGCGGGTCATCCCGAGCGGCTCGAAGAAGCGCTCCCGCAGTGTGTCGTGGAGCGTTGCGCCAGTTCGGCGGCGGACGATCTCGGCCAGCAGTTCGTAGTGCGAATTGTCGTACTGCATCTCGGCACCGGGAGCGGCCACCCGGACGGAGTCGAGGGCCAACGACAAGAACAGGTGAGTGATGAAGTCGCGACCGGGTGGGGGTGCGGTCATCTCGCCGGAACTGAGATACGACACGAGGCGTCCCGACATCTGGGCCGACTCCCAGCCGGCGGTGTGCGTCAGCAGGTGGTGGACGAGCACCTCGTCGTCACCGGGACCCGTCAGCTCACCGATGTGGTCGATCACCGGATCGTTGATGCCGATGGCGCCTTCCTCGGCGAGCGACAACGCTGCGGCTGCGGTGAACGGTTTCCCTGCGGAGGCGATCGGCCAGACGTCGTCGATGTCGAGCGGTGCCCCGTGGGGTCCGCGCACGCCGAACGCTTCCGCCAGCACGACCTCACCGCGACGCTGGACGAACGCGACTGCCGAGGGCGAACGACCGGTCGCTACATGGTTCGCGACGAGCTCGCGGGCCCAACCGACGCGCTCGCTCGACATCCCCACACACTCTGCGTCGACGATCTCGATGGCCATACGGTCAATTCCCCTGGCAGAACATTCGCACGCTTCGATGGTGATGCCAACCACCGGACGGTCGGCCGTCCAGGCGGCGATGACCGAGGGAGTACGGTCGCTCGCGGCACCGAGGACCTGGGAGGTCGCCATGGTCGAGATCCACGGATTCTGCGATGATCGGTTCCGCTCACTCGAGGACGCGTTCCGCCGCAACCTCGAGCGTGGCGTCGACAAGGGTGCGTCGTTCGCCGTCACGCTGAACGGTGAGTTCGTCGTCGACCTGTGGGGCGGCACGCGCGACTACGAGATGGTCACGCCCTGGGAGGCGGACACGGTCGTGCGGATCTTCTCCTCGTCGAAGGTCGTGGTCATGATCATGGTGCTGATGCTCGTCGATCGCGGGCTGCTCGACCTGGACGAACCAATCGCTACGTACTGGCCCGAATTCGCCGCTCGCGAAAAGGGGACGATCACTGCTCGTCAGGTACTGGTGCACCGCTCGGGCGTGCCGGGTTTCGGGCGCAGCGTCTCATTCGACGACCTGGCCGACTGGGACCACGCCACCGCCCTGATCGAGGATGCGGAGCTGTGGTACGAGCCCGGGACGATCGCCTGTTACCACCCGTTCACCTTCGGTTTCATCCTCGGCGAGTTGGTGCGGCGGCTCGGTGGCACATCGTTCGACGACTTCTACCGGCGGGAGATCGGCGAACCGACCGGCGCCGACTTCCACTTCGGACTCCCGAGTTCCCAGGCCGTTCGTGTCGCAGCGCTCTGGCCACCCGACCACGGTCCCGACATCGGTTCACCCATGGGTGCGTCGGTGATGGGTGAGATCGCAGCCATGGGAGAGTGGATCGACCCGCAGAACCTCCCGACGATCATCCCGGCGGCGAGCGGCATCACGAACGCCCGCGCCCTGGCGCGTATCGGATCCGTGGTGGCGATGAACGGCGAGCTCGAGGGCCGCCGCTCCCTCAGCACGGCGATCATCGAGCAGGCTGGGAGCGAGCAGAGTTACGCCGAGGACGAGGTGCTCGGCTGGGCTCGCTACGGGCTCGGATTCGGCCTCGACAGTGCGGAGTTCGCGGCCCCGACACCGGCCACCCTCCACTGGGGCGGGTACGGTGGTTCGTTCCTGACGATGGATCCGAGCACCCGGATCAGCTGCGGCTTCGCACCGAACCAGTTGATGATCGGCGACGCATTCGGCGACGACCCTCGCCGCGTCGAGTTCTGGCGCCTCCTCGGCGAGATCAGCAGCTCGCTCTGATCGAGCGATGAGCCCAGACCCCCGATGTTCGGGGTTCGCTCAGGTCGACGGGGCGAGGGGTTGGCGTTCGAACCAGCCACGTAGCTCCGCGTCGGCGATGCGGTCGGCGAGCGTACGGAACTCGGCGTCGGCGGTAGCGAGCACAGTCGAGGCGTCATCGACGCCGAACGCTTCGAGCACCAGGCCGCGCACTCTTCGGAGCTGCCAGATCAGCGCGCCGAAACCCATCGACTCTGCCAGCGCGAGCCCCCGATCGGCGGCATCGAGCGCCGCAGGGTGATCGCCGAGCTCGAGCTGGGCGTGGGCCACCACGAGCAGCGCTCGGACGTGATCGGCGATCGGCCACTGGTCGTCGGTGTGGCAGGCCGGTGTTGCGAGCTCGATGGCGCGTTCATGGTCTCCCTCGGCCAACGCGACCTGCGCGCCGGTGAGCCCGTGGTGCCACTCGCCGAAGACTCGGGCGTCGGTCACCGCCGCTGCGAGGTCGGTTTGCTGCCCGGCGTGAGCCGCAACCACCGCCATCAGCGAGCCCGCCCAGTACTGCATCCACACTCGGCTGACCTGCTCTGCCCGCGTGAGCGTGTCGCCGATCGACGCAAGTGCCGGACCCCACGCGCCGATGCGCGTGAGGAACACCGATCGTGCGTGCGACGCCATCGCCTGCCCGAAGGGATGGTCGTCGTCGGTGACCTCCTGGGTGATCGCCGCCCCGACCTCGTCGTACCGCCCAGCCTCGGTGAGCGCGATCGCCTTGATCGAGCCGTACTGCACCGGTGCGGAACCGATCAGATCCGCGAGTTCGATCCCGCGGTCGCACGTGGCGACGGCGTCGTCGAACCGACCCATCGCCGAGTATTGCCACATCATCCAGAAGCAGTGGGCGTTGAGCTTGACCGGGTCGCGACGCTCCTCCAGTCGCGCCAGGAGTGCCTCCGATTCCGCCATGTTCACCGCCGTCCCACCGCGGTGCAACGACGCCGCGAGTGCGTCGAGGACCAGATCCTCGTCGCCGATCTCCTCCGCCAGCGCCAGCGCCTCGTCCATGTTCGCCTTCGCGGTGTCCCGGTAGCCGGCCCAGTAGTCGGTGAACCACGTCGTCGGCAGCAGTGCCCGCACCATGCTCAGATTGTCGCCTTGGGCCTTCGCCGCCGCGTACGCCGCGTCGTACGCATCCCGTGACACCTCGGCGGTCCCGGGGTTGTCCAGCGACATGATGTAGTAGGCGCGCCCGCGGGCGAGCTGAACAGCGATCTCGCGCTCCGGGTCGTTCCCGGCGGTCACGGCGGCGACGAGGTGCTCCACGTCGTCGAGTCCCTCGGCGGCGCGGTACTGATCGTTGAGCAGCTGCACGCGCTGGAGGCGCAGCGTGAATCTCTGGTCCGGATCGTCGGTGCGACCGAGTTCGTCGTCGAGTACAGCGAGGGCCCTGTCCACCCGGCCGGCACCCCGCAGCGCTCGAGCCTGCGTGCGGCAGAGTTCGAACCGACCCTCGCCGTCGCCGACCAGCGACACGGCCCGGTCGAGGTGTCGCAGCGCATCTTCGAAGGCAAGTGCAGCGAGGTTCGTC
>JBGTCW010000323.1:0-4456 GCA_041748635.1 Ilumatobacteraceae bacterium
ATCGAGGTGTGTGAGGCGGTCATGGACGTGATCGATCCGACGCCCGACAACCCCATCGTGCTCAACCTGCCGGCCACGGTCGAGTGCTACTCGCCCAACGTGTACGGCGACGTCATCGAGTGGTTCGGGCGCACGATCAAACAGCGCGACTCCGTGGTCATCTCGCTGCACCCGCACAACGACCGCGGGTGTGCGGTCGCAGCGGCCGAGTTCGGTGTGATGGCCGGCGCCGACCGCGTGGAGGGCACGCTGTTCGGCAACGGCGAACGCACCGGCAATGTCGACATCGTCACCTTGGCGATGAACCTGTTCATGAACGGCGTCGACCCGGAGCTCGACATCTCCGACATCGACAAGCTGCGTCGCACGGCCGAGTACTGCAACCGCCTCCCGGTGCATCCGCGTCATCCCTACGCCGGCGACCTGGTCTACACGGCGTTCTCGGGCAGCCACCAGGACGCCATCAAGAAGGGGTTCGAGGCGCTCGACGCAAAGCGTGACGACGACGGTGACTACCCCACCTGGGGTGTGCCGTATCTGCCGATCGACCCGGCCCACGTCGGGCGGTCGTACGAGGCGGTCATCCGCGTGAACAGCCAGTCGGGCAAGGGCGGCGTCGCGTACGTGATGAAGGCCGAGCACGGCTTCGATCTCCCGCGACGACTCCAGATCGAGTTCTCCAAGACGATCCAGCACATCACCGAGGATTCCGGCACCGAGATCGGACCCGGCGTGATGTGGGACGCGTTCCAGGCCGAGTACCTGCCCGACGAGCCGGGATTCCGCCTGCGCAGCCACGAGCTGCACACCCGCACCGGCGACGCCGGGGGTCGAACCTCGATCCAGGCGCAGCTCGAGATCGAGGGCACCGCCCATTCGATCTACGGCGAAGGTGACGGGCCCGTGGAGGCGTTCGTTGCAGCGTTGGTCGCCGAGTTCGGCGATCGCATTGCAGGGCACTTCGACGTGCTTGACTACGCAGAGCACGCCATCGGCAAGGGCGCCAACGCACAGGCGGCGGCATACGTCGAGACCGTCAGCGATGGCGGCAAGGTGCGATGGGGCATCGGTGTCGATCCGAACATCACCACCGCATCACTACGCGCCGTGCTGTGCGCCTTCGAACGCCATCAACGCTGAGCGCCCGTCACCCCCGGACGCTGTGAGCGATGCACGCACTCTGCGCACGCATCGCTCACAGCTCGGCGTCGACGGGTCGCACGATCGTCGACCGGACGTCCGGTCGGCGGGTAAGGTCGGATCGTGTCGCCACTGATCGTCGCCTTTCGCCGCACGGTGCTGCTCGTGGTGGTTGCTGCAGTCGTCGGTACCGTCGTGTCGCGGCGACGCGGATCTCGCTCGATCCCCGAACCTCGGTCGGCGCCGGTCTGGCCGCCACTCGACACGACGCCGAACAACACGACGCCGATCGTCGCCGATCCGCCTCCGATCTCCGAGGCCGCCTGGCTCCCCCCGAACGCCGACGGGTCGTTGCCCGACGGCCATCTCGTCAAAGCGAAGGACTCCTCGAAGATCTTCCACGTGCCGGGCGGGCGCTTCTACGACCGAACGACGCCCGATCGGTGCTACCGCAGTGCGGTCGACGCCGAGGCCGACGGCTACCGTCGATCCAAGACCTGACACCGACCACGCAAAGGGGACCGACATGAAGGTGAGCGTCGACTTCGACGTGTGCGCATCGACAGGAGCCTGCATGCAGGTGTGCCCCGAGGTGTTCGAGGTGCGCAGCGACGGCTACCTGTACATCCTGCAGGAAGAACCGGGACCGGAGCTCGCCCAGAAGGTCCAAGAAGCTGCTGATCTCTGCCCGACGGCGGCGATCACCGTCGAGGACTGACCTCGGCGGCTCGCCGAATCCACTCCGTGGCGTTCCTCGAACAACTCGATCGCTCGTGGAGTGCGTCGGCGTCGATGCTGTGCGTCGGCCTCGACCCCGATCCGGCCCGGATGCCCGCGTCGCTCGCGGGCACGCCCGATGCGACGGAGGTGTTCTGCAGGGAGATCATCGACGCCACGGCAGACCTCGTCTGTGCGGTCAAGCCGCAGATCGCGTACTTCGCCAGTCAAGGCGCTGAGCCGGCACTCGAACGGATCTGCCGATACGTCCGCGAGACGTACCCGAACGTCACGTTGATCCTCGACGCGAAGCGCGGCGACATCGGCCCCACGGCCGAGCACTACGCCCGCGAGGCGTTCGTCCGCTACGGCGCCCACGCGGTGACGGTCAATCCGTACCTCGGCACCGACTCGGTGGCGCCGTACTTCGAGCACGGCGGCGGAGCGATCATCCTGTGCCGCACGAGCAATCCTGGCGGCGACGACTTCCAGTCGCTGGTCGCCGACGGCCGGCCGGTCTATGCACACGTCGCGGAGCGCGTCGCGAACGACTGGTCCAAACGCGGCGACTGCGGCCTCGTCGTCGGCGCCACGTACCCCCGAGAGTTGGCCGACGTCCGTGCGCTCGCACCCGACATCCCGATCCTCGTCCCTGGCGTCGGGGCGCAGGGTGGCGACGGCGCCGACGTCGTCGAACACGGAGCGAGTGCCAGCGGTCGCGGATTGATCGTGAGCTCCTCACGAGCGATCCTGTACGCCAGCAACGGATCCGACTTCGCCGACGCCGCCCGCGCCGAAGCCGAACACACCGCCGCCTCCCTCCGCCTCCCACCCCCTGAGCCCGTAGCCCCCTGAGCCCGCAGCCCGACCCGACCCCGGCCCCCACCCATTTCCGAAACTTGCGCACCACCGCGCCATCAGCGAACCGATCTGCGCACATTTCCGGACGCGGCGACGTCTGCGACTGAAATGTGCGCAGATCAGCGCACGGGCGACCGGCTGGTGCGCATTTTTCGGGGTGGTGGGGGGACCCGAGGGGTAGTGGCTGGGGTCGGTCGGCGGGCAGCGGTCAGCCGGTGAGGCTGGTGACTTCGAGAATGCCGGGGGCGGCGCGGAGCGCGTCGAGGACTTCGGCGGGGACCGGCGCACTCGGGGCGATGAGCATGACGGCGGTGTCCGAGCCCGGGACCCGACTGACGTCCATGTCGGAGATGTTGACGCCAGCGTCGCCGAGCAGCGTGCCGACGGTACCGATCACGCCGGGACGGTCGTCGTTGTGGATGACGACCATGTTGTCGACGGGCGGAACGTCGAACGGCGTGTCGTCGATGTTGACGATGCGCTGCGCGGCCTTCGGACCGGCGAGCGTGCCAGAGATCGAGTGGCCGCCGCCCCGCAGCGACAACAGGTTGACGAAGTCTGCCGACGTCGCCGAACACACGTCGCGAACCTCCACGCCGTGCTGTTTGGCGAGCTGCGGCGCGTTGACGTACGTGACCGGCTCGTCGGAGATCGCTCCGAAGAACCCCTTCAGCACCGCCAGCTCGAGGATGCGCGTGTCGTAGCCGGCGATCTCGCCTTCACAACAGATCTCCAACTCGGGGGGCAGCCCGCCGACGAGTGACACGAACAGGCTGCCGAGGCGCTCCGCCAGCGGGAGGTACGGGCGGATCGTCTCGCTGGCTTCGGCGGCGTTGACGTTCACCGCGAACGGGACGAACTCGCCCGCGAGCGCGAGCTGCACCATCGAGGCGATCGTGTCGCCCGCCTTGTCCTGAGCTTCGCGCGTACTGGCGCCGAGATGCGGCGTGACGATGACGGAATCGATCGAGAACAACGGCGATTCGGTCATCGGCTCGGTCGAGAAGACGTCGAGCGCGGCGCCGGCGATGATGCCCTCGCGCAGACAGTCGGCGAGGTCGCCCTCGTGGACGATGCCGCCTCGGGCCACGTTGACCACCCGCAGGCTCGGCTTCGCCTTGAGGAGCAGATCACGGTTGATCAACCCGAGCGTCTCGGGTGTCTTGGGGAGGTGCACCGTGAGGAAATCGGACTCGGCGACGACCTGATCGAGCGCGAGCAACTCGACGCCCATCTTCTTCGCCCGATCGTCGGACACGAACGGGTCGTACGCGACGAGTCGCATCCCGAACGCCTTCGCCCGGTCGGCGACGAGCTTGCCGATCCGACCGAGCCCGACGATGCCGAGCGTCTTGTCGGCCAGTTCCACACCCTCCCAGCGACTGCGCTCCCAGCGGCCCTGCACCAGCGCGGCGTGCGCCTGCGGCACGTTGCGGGCTGACGCCATCAACAGCGCCATCGTGTGCTCGGCGGCCGACACGATGTTGCTCTGCGGTGCGTTGACGACCATCACGCCGCGAGTCGTCGCCGAGTCGACGTCGACGTTGTCGAGGCCGATGCCCGCACGACCCACAACCATGAGGTCGCTGCCTGCAGCGAGTACGGCATCGGTGACGTCGGTGGCCGAGCGAATGATCAGCGCGTGAGCGCCCGGAACGACGTCCAGGAGTTCATCGGCGGAGAGGCCGAGTTGCACGTCGACGTGGTGGCCGGCGGCACGGAGGCGGTCGAGGCCTCC
>JBGTCW010000324.1:0-2872 GCA_041748635.1 Ilumatobacteraceae bacterium
GAGACGGTGGCGCCGGCACCGAGGGCCGACGATCGGGGCGGCCGCATCGCATCGGCGGGTGCGGTGCTGCCGGGCGTGTTGCTCGACGCCGACGAACTGTGCGCCATGGCGGGCATCACCCGCGCCCAACTCGACGAGCTGCAGTCCTACGGGGTGCTCGGCGCATCCTCCGGGTCGCCATCGGGCGGATCGTTCGACGAGGACGCGGTCGAGATCGCTACGATCTCGAAGCGGTTCCTCGAGGCCGGCATCGAGGCACGCCATCTGCGTGGGTGGCGGGTGGCGGCCGATCGTGAGGCCGGCCTTCTCGAACAGCTGATCCAGCCGCTGTTGCGCCAACGCAATCCCGAGTCACGAGCCCAGGCCGTCTCGCAGCTCACCGAGCTCGAGCAGATCGGTGGCCGCCTGCGCGCCGCAATGATGCGTTCCTCGTTGCGGCATCACGTCCACTGACGCCTCGCTCCGCCGTCTGACGCCGACGTCACGACGCGAGCGGCGTGCGGGTACAGTGACATCGTGGTCCCGTTGGAGCTGATCGGTGTTCGTGTCGAGATGCCCGCCAACACGCCCATGGTGCTGCTGCGTGAATCAGACGGTCGCCAGCGACTGCTCCCGATCTACATCGGCAGCCCCGAGGCGTCGGCGATCCACTACGCCCTCGAAGGCGTCGAGCCACCTCGACCCCTGACGCACGACCTGTTCTTGAACGTGCTCGCCGAACTCGATGCCACCTTGACCCGAGTGGTCGTCACCGAGGTGCGCGAGCGCACCTACTACGCGGAACTGCACCTCGACACGCCTGCAGGCGAAAAGGCCATCTCCGCTCGACCCTCCGACGCGATCGCCCTCGCCGTGCGCTGCGGTGCGGCGCTGTTCGCCTCGCACGCACTGATCGACGAAGTCGGCCAGGAACCGGTCGCCGAACCCGACGACGATGCGGCGGAGATCATCGACGAGTTCAAGGATTTCATCGAGAACGTCAGCCCCGAAGACTTCGCCAGCTGATCTGCAGAGGCTGGCTACCGACTGTCGGTGCCGGTCCGCCCGCTGCAGGGCACCGTCCGATCCATCGCTCGGGTTGCGGATCAGGTTGTAGATCGGTTGGAACGGGTACCACCCGAGTCATGAGCATTATCCGACATGACGATGGATCGCTGACCGTGCCCGTTGCGCCAGGTCGACACGATGACGAGGCGACCGACGCCGAGGCCGTTCACGAGCCGGATTCCATGGTGATCAGGCCGGGCCAAGGCGGATACATCGAGGCACTCGCCGAGTGGGAAGCGGCCCAGCACCCCGATCGCGGCGAGGCCGTTTCGACCCCATCGGGCCGCGCTCAGGCCATGAGTGTGGTGCATTCTGTGGCCGAGGACCCCGACGGCGTTGTCGACGCAGTCGATGCCCTCGGTGAACCGGCGGCCGCCGCGGAAGCTCTGCGCCACGTGTTGGTCGGTGGTACGCCGTCCGTCGAGGGTTTCGCCAGTGAGGTGGCCGAGGCCGAAGGTGGAGAGGTACTTCCGCCACACACCATGACGAGCATCATCGGCGAGGTCCTCGCCGAGATCGACAAGCGATCCGACTGAACCCCATTCAGCGAACTTCGACGGCCCGGGACACGTAGGGCCTCCATCCCGTGGTCGCTGGCAGTCAGGTGTGCCCTCGCAAGTGCCACTCGTCCGGAAGCACTGCGAAGACGTCCACGTCCTTGCGTTGTCCCTGCCAGACGCTGTCCGCCCGAAGCGTTCCCTCGAAGCTGAACCCGGCGCGGCGCGCCACTGCCGCTGAAGCAGCGTTCTCGGACTGGATTGTCAGAAACACACGAGCCGCTCCAAGCTCGAACAACCACGCTGTCATCAGGATGACGGCGCGAGTCGCGAGGCCGCGCCCTCTCGCTCCTGCCGCAAGCCAATAGCCGAACTGGGCGACGTCTGTGCTCGACCAGCGGTCGACGCCACACATGCCGACCGGGTCGCCCAGGACAGCGTCAACGACCACGAAGGCTGCCCCTGTTGGAGTACCCCCGCCCTCGAAGGTCCGCCAGCTCTGCTGGATGCGCTCGATTACCGCGACAGCGTCAGCCACCGAGACTGGCGCCGGGCCGTTGTAGCGCTCGATCGCGGCGTCCCTCGATGCTTCAGCCATGAAGAGCGCATCAGAGGGGTTCCATGGTCTCAGTTCGACCGAATCGTCGGACAGCCTGACCGGTGATCGCCCACCGCCGCGCTCCGTAGGGTCGAATCGACGGTCGGACCCGACCGCCGATTCGTGGTTCCCCGACCCGCTCATTGACGTGAAGCTACGACGTCCCGAGAGTGCCACGGGCGACGGTTCGCGGAGAGGTCGGCGCATCGCTGCTTTTCGTGGTGGAGCGACCGGCCGGCCGCAGGAACCGGATCATCCTCGCAGGTCGGCCCGGGACCTGCGGACCGGGAACTTCGACGAGATGACGGTTGACGCGGGGAACCTCAACCCGTAGTGTGGTCGGTTCTCACACCGACGTAGTTACGTTACTGTGAGTTCGACGACGTGTTCGTACACGTTCGTGTTGGGCGTAACGAACCGGAGGCACTTCGTGCAGAACACTTCAGATCATCCAGCGACGACCGCTGCGGAACTCGGATACAGCGGAACGCAGACGGCCAAGGTCGTTGGTATCTCGTACCGCCAGCTCGATTATTGGGCGCGTACCGATCTCATCCGACCGTCGCTGAGCGACGCCTCGGGGAGCGGCAGCCGTCGCAGCTATTCCTACAACGACCTGTTGGAGCTGAAGGCGATCAAGAAGTTGCTCGACGCCGGCATCAAGCTCGAACAGGTCCGCAAGGTGTTCGAATACCTGCGTGAGCACGTCACCACCGACATCGCCGCTGCC
>JBGTCW010000325.1:0-8655 GCA_041748635.1 Ilumatobacteraceae bacterium
GCGCTCGAACGGCTGATGGACGCCGCCTGTCCCACGATCGCCGCGGTCGACGGAGCCGTGCGGGCCGGCGGCATCGGCCTGATGGCCGCCTGCGACCTGGTGGTCGTGCACTCCTCGACCACCTTCGCACTCACCGAGGTCCGCATCGGCGTGGCGCCCGCGATCATCAGCGTGCCCATCCTGCGACGAGTTCCGCCCAGTCGGATCGCTGCAGCGATGCTGACGGGCGAGGCCTTCGACGCCGAGTCCGCGCGCCAGATGGGCCTGGTCACCCACGTGAGCGACGACGTCGCACCCACGGTCGACCAACTGTGTGACGGGATCCTGCACGGCGCGCCCGCAGCGGTTGCGGCGACCAAGCGAGTGCTCCACACCGTCGCAACGATGGAGCGCGAGGCGGCCTTCGAGGCGATGGCAGCGTTGTCGAACGAGCTCTTCAACGGCGCCGACGCCGCCGAAGGCATGGCGGCGTTCGCCGAGAAGCGTGCCCCGAACTGGTCGGGCAGACCCCGATGAGCTCGATCGGACGATCGAAGCAGACGGTGATCATTCCGGTCGCCAACGGCATGCAGATCGCGGCCGACACGTGGGCGGGCGATGGCCCCACCGTGGTGCTCGCCCACGGCGGCGGCCAGACCCGCCACTCGTGGGGAGGCACCGCTGCGGTCCTGGCTGCGAACGGCCATCGTGTGCTGTCGATGGATCTGCGTGGGCACGGCGACTCGGCGTGGGACGCCAACGGGAACTACTCGATGACCGCCTACCGCGACGATGCCCTCGCCGTCGCCGAGTGGCTCGACGAGCCCGTTGCCTGGGTCGGCGCATCCCTCGGCGGCATGACCGGATTGCACGCCGTCGATGCTGCTCCTGATCGGTTCTCGGCGCTGGTGCTCGTCGACATCACGCCACGGCCCGCAGCTGCCGGAGTCAGCCGCATCCTCGAGTTCATGGGCAAGGACGCCGCCGACGGCTTCGCGACGCTCGACGACGCGGCGGACGCCATCGCCGCCTACCAACCGCACCGTCCGCGGCCCACCGACCTGTCGGGCCTGGCGAAGAATCTCCGGTTGGGTGACGACGGGCGGTGGCGCTGGCACTGGGATCCGGCGTTCATCAACATGCGGACCGGCGGCGGCAGCGAGCACGCACGCGACGCGCACCACGGTGAACTCGAAGCCATCGCTCGCCGCCTCGCGCTGCCGGTACTGCTCGTGCGCGGCAAGCTGTCCGACCTCGTCACCGACGCCGAGGTCGCCGAGTTCCGACAGATGGTCCCCCACGCCGAGTACGTCGACGTCGCCGGTGCTGCGCACATGATTGCCGGCGACAAGAACGACGTGTTCACCGACGCAGTCGTCGCGTTCCTCGAACACGCGCGACAATGAGGAGCATGACCATCACGACCTCGAGCCAAGACCTGCACGATCGCATCGTCGGACAGAACCTTGCGAAGCGATTCCTCTCCAACCTCGATGCCAACGCCGGCGTCGAGGTGGTGCGTTGGAAAGACGCCGACGGGGCCTGGCACGGCTGGACGATGACCGAACTCGCCGACGTCACGGCGCGCCTCGCCACCGGGCTGGCCGACCTCGGCGTCACGAAGGGTGACACCGTCGTGTTGATGATGCGCAACCGGGCGGAGTTCCATGCGCTCGACATCGCCGCCCTCTTCCTCGGTGCCACGCCCGTGTCGATCTACAACTCCACGGCACCCGAGCAGATCGACTACCTGGTCAACGACTGCAAGGCCAAGGTGGCCGTGGTCGAAGACGACGCGTTCCTCGAACGCTTCTTGAAGGTCCGTGAGTCGCTCGGCTCTCTCGAGACGATCGTGCTGGTCGAGCCGTCGGAGACGGCCGGCGATGCCGTCGTCCGCTACGCCGACCTCATCGCGCACGATCCCGCCGATCTCCGGGCGCTGTCCGAGATCGCGACCCTCGACGACATCGCCACGGTCATCTACACCTCGGGCACGACCGGGCCACCCAAGGGCGTCATGCTGTCGCACGGGAACGTCGCCTGGACGCTCGAGTCGGTCGGGCAGTCGATGCGCGAGCAGACCGACATCGAGAACTTCGCCGGCAAGAAGCATCTCTCGTACCTGCCGATGGCGCACATCTTCGAGCGCCTGCTCGGCCACTACTACCTGCTCGATTTCGCAGCCCAGGTGACGTGCTGCCCGGACACCTCGCAGCTCACCGCCTACACCAACGAGGTGCGACCGAACGTGTTCATCGGCGTCCCACGCGTGTGGGAGAAGCTCTACGCCGGTGTGAACGCTGCCCTCGCTGGCGATCCGGAGAAGTCGAAAGCGTTCAACGAGGCCGTCGAGGCAGCGTTGCCGATCGTCGAGAAGATGACCCGCGGTACCGCCACCCAAGAGGAGATCGACACCTGGAACTTCCTCGATCAGGTCGCATTCCAGACCGTGCGCGGGCTCATCGGCCTCGACGAGACCGAGATCTGCATCACCGGTGCCGCTCCCCTCCCCGCCGAGATCCTGGCCTGGTTCCGCGCCATCGGAGTCCCCCTCACCGAGGGCTACGGGATGTCGGAGACGACGGCGGTGCTCACCTGGGCCAACCATCCGAAGCCGGGCTGCGTCGGCCGAGCGGCGACCGCCGTCGAGCTGAAGATCGCCGAGGACGGCGAGGTGCTGTGCCGAGGTGGCAACAACTTCGTCGGCTACCTGGGCAAGCCCGAGCAGACCGCCGAGACGATCGACAGCGAGGGCTGGTTGCACACCGGCGACATCGGCGTGCTCGACGACGACGGCTACCTGAAGATCGTCGACCGCAAGAAGGAACTGATCATCACCGCCGGCGGCAAGAACGTCAGCCCCGCCAACCTCGAAGCCGAGCTGAAGATGATCCCGCTCGTCGGTCAGGCGTGTGCAATCGGCGAGCAGCGGCCGTTCATGTCGGCGCTCGTCGTGCTCGATCCGGACGCCGCGGCAGCCTGGGCGGCCGCGCAGGGACTGACGGGCGACGACGCCACGACCGTGGCACTCGCGGAGAACCCCGACGTGATCGCCGAGATCGACGCCGGTCTGGTCGAAGCGATGCAGGGGTTCAACAACGCCGAAGCGGTCAAGAAGGTCAAGGTCCTCGGAGAGGAGTGGCTGCCCGACTCCGAACTGCTGACCCCCACGTCGAAGCTCAAGCGTCGTGGCATCCTCGCCACGTTCGCTGCCGAGATCGAGGAGCTCTACGCGAAGTAGCCGACGATCGCCGCCCGCACATCACGACGTCATCAGCCGGTAGCCGATGCCACGGGCGGTGACGATCAGTTTCGGGTCGTCGGGGTGATCCTCGACCTTCAACCGCAGGCGCCTGACGTGGGCGTCGACGAGTCGGGAGTCGCCGAGGTACTCGTAGCCCCACACCCGCTCGAGCAGCTGGTCGCGCGACAGCACGGCGCCCGCATGGTCGGCGAACTCGCACATCAGCCGGAACTCGGTCTTGGTGAGGTTCAGTTCGTGACCGTCCTTGAGCACGATGCCCTGCTCCCGCCGGATCTCGACATCGCCGAAACGCGTGGCGAGCGGCGTCGAGGTCTTTCCCTGGAGCTGGACACGGCGTAGCAGTGCCCGAATGCGAGCCGCCAGCTCCTTCGGAACAACCGGCTTGGTGACGTAGTCGTCGGCGCCGGCCTCGAGCCCGGCGACCATGTCGTGAGTGTCGGTCTGCGCCGTGATCATGATGATCGGCACGATGCTCTCGGCGCGCAGCGCGCGGCACACATCGAATCCCGACATGTCGGGCAACCGCAGATCGAGCAGGACCAGATCGGGTGCGTGGCTGCGGAACTCGGCCAGGCCGGCCTCGCCGTTGGGTGCCTGTCGGACGGCGTAGCCCTCGTCTTCGAGCGCCATCGACAACGCCAACCGGATGCCGTCGTCGTCTTCGATGAACAGCAGCGATTCCATGAGCCGCTGCCAGTGTTGCGCGCGTCAGACCCGAATCGTCGGCTTTGTTACCGAAATCGCACACTTCCCGCAACAGTCCGTCACACACGGGCAGCATCATCGTCACTGTTCACGCTGCCCCGGTGGGATGCCTTCCTCCCCCTGGCATTCCACCGGCAGCGGGGAACCTGCTGGCGGTTCCGTGTCGCTTCCCACCTGCCACACTGAAGCCGTGGCCCGACCCCGAACTCTCCGACTGCGTACGCGGGTCACGCTCTTCTTCGCTTTCATCGCTCTGCTCGCTGGCGTCGTGCTCATCGGCGTCACCTACGGGCTGACCCGCAACAATCTGCTGGGAGATGCCCAGAGCGCAGCCCAGCAACAAGCGCTCGCCAACGCCGACCTCGTGCGCCAGCAGCTGACGATCGATCCCGGTGGCATCGGTGTGTTCTTCGACGACGAACTGCGCACCGACACCGACGGATTCGCCGTGCTCAGCTCGGGCGAACCGGGCGGTACGAGCGCGAGCACCAGCGTCCTGCACCCGATCACCGACTTCCCCGAGCAGCTCGTCGACAGCGTGCGCACTGGCACCACCGCATTGCAGAACGCGACCATCGACGGCTCCGACTACGTCACCGTCGGCGTGTACGTGGCCGAGCACGAGACCGGGTACTTCGAGGCGTTCCCACTCGCGGGCACGTCCGACACACTGACGGCGATCCTCACCGCACTTCTGCTCGGAGCGCTCGGCACCATGGTGCTCGCCACGTTGTTCGGGCTCGCCACGAGCCGTCGACTGCTCCGCCCGCTGAGCCAGGTGGCCGACGCGGCCGCCGACATCGCGTCGGGCGGCCTCGACACCCGTCTGGCCACCGACTCGGATCCCGACCTCGACCGGCTCGCCGGATCGTTCAATGACATGGCCGATGCCGTCCAGGCCCGCATCGAGCGCGAGGCCCGGTTCGCCTCCGATGTCAGCCACGAACTCCGGTCGCCCATCACGGCGCTCACTGCCGCCGTCGAGGTGCTCGACAAGCGGCGTGAGGACATCCCCGAGCGGACTCAGCAGGCACTCGACGTCGTGGTCGACCAGGTCCGCAGGTTCGATGCCATGGTGATCGATCTGCTCGAACTCGCCCGGCTCGATGCCGGCGCCACCGATCTCAACGTGGAGGACGTGTCGCTGGTCGACCTGACACGACGGGTCGCGGCACGAGTCGGCGAACCCGACGTCCCGATCGTCGCCGTCAGCGGGGTGCCGAGCGAGGTCGCGCTCGACAAGGTGCGATTCGAACGTATTCTCGGCAACTTGCTGGAGAACGCACGAAACCACGGCGGTGGCCCCCTTCGGATCGAACTGACCGCGGCGGCACCCGGCAGATTCCGGATGTCCGTCGAGGACGGTGGCCCCGGCGTCGCTCAGGGCGAACGGGAGCGCATCTTCGAACGATTCGCCCGTGGCAGCGCCGCACGACACCGGATCGGCACCGGACTCGGGCTGGCGCTGGTCGCCGAGCACAGCGCCGCGATGGGCGGAAACGCGTGGGTGCAGGACCGTGTGGGCGGCGGAGCACGATTCGTCGTCGAGTTGCCGACCCGCGTCACCGCCATTGCGAGGTCGACATGACCACACGACCACGTCGCGTCTGTGCACTGTTCGTCGCAGCGGCGGCGTTCGCAGCCGGATGTGGCGTGTCCACGGGCGACGAGACGTTCTCGTTGATTCCCCCCGAGGAGGACCCGTTCGACCTCGATGTGACCACCACCACGACGACCACCGTGCCGACCACGACGACGCCGACGACCACGCCCGACACCGTGGTGCCGAGCACCACGATCGTGCGACGTGAGGCGGCCGAGTTCTACTTCCTGACCACCCGTGGACGACTCCAGCCGTACATCGTCGAACTCCCCCCGCCGTTCGCCGCCGACCAGATCGCCGACATCCTCGCCGCCGGGCCGCCTCCCGACGTCGCTCTGGAGTCGCTCATCACCGCCGGCCTGATCGTCGGGTCCAGCGAATCTCGTGCCGTGCTCACCGTCGATCTCGACGCCCGCACCTTCGCCCGAATTCCCAGCACGCAACAGACCGAGGCGATCGGACAGATCGTGATGACGATGATCAGCAACTTGCGTCGTGTCGGGCTCGTGAACTTCACCATCGATGGCGAACCGATCTCGGTGAAGAAGGGAAACAGCTTGTTGTCCGAGGTCGGCGAGCCGCTGTCGTACGAGGACTACGTCAACCTGCTGGCGTCGTCGACGCCGCCGGCCCTCACTTCCACGACGCTGCCCCCCGTGGAGCCCGTGGAGCCGGAGCCCGTCGATTCGACCATCGCTGCGGCGGACACCACGGCGTCGTCGCCGTGAGCCGACGTCAGTAGCCGAGACGCTCGACGCGCTCGGGACGTCGCTGCCAGTCCTTGTCGACCTTCACGCGCAACTCGAGATAGACGCCGGCGGGCAACTGCGCCCGGGCCCGTTCGCCGACCTGCTTGAGGATCTGGCCGCCCTTGCCGATCACCATCCCCTTCTGGCTGTCACGTTCGACGACGATGTCGACGCGGATCCTGGGCCACTCCCACTCGACGACTTGGGTGGCGATCGAATACGGCAGCTCGTCGCGGAAGACGGCCAACAACTGCTCGCGCACCAGCTCGGCTACCCACCGCTCCTCGGGCAGGTCAGAGATCTCGTCGTCGGGAAAGTAGCGCGGACCGACGGGCATGCGATCGGTCAGGTCGCCGACGAGCGCTCCGATGCCCTCGCCGCTGACCGCCGAGACCGGGAAGTAGGCCGTGGCGCCGAGATCGCTCGCCGCCCCCAGCATCTTCAGCACCTGCTCACGGCTGGCGATGTCGGTCTTGTTGACGATCACGACGGAGTTGGCGACGTCGATCCGCTCGGCGACCCATCGGTCACCCTTGCCGAAGGCGTGTGTCGCATCGAGCACCAGGCACGTGACGTCGACGTCGGTCACGCTGCCGAGCGCCGTGGCGTTCACCCGCTCGCCGAGGGCCGTGACGGGCTTGTGCAGGCCCGGTGTGTCGACGAAGACCAGCTGCGAACCCGGTCGCGTCAACACGCCCATGATCCGGTGACGGGTGGTCTGGGGCTTGTCCGACACGATGCTGATCTTGCGGCCGCAGATCGCGTTGACCAGCGACGACTTGCCGACGTTGGGTCGTCCCACGAGCGTGACGAAGCCCGACCGATCGGCCGCCTCGCCGCCGGGCAGCAACAAGGACGGATCGTCTGTTTCGTCGGGCATCGGTCCAGTTTGCCAAGCTCAGGGCCATGACCCGCATGATCAACGGCATCGATGAACTCAAGACCCTTGTCGGAGAGCACCTCGGCTACTCCCCGTACGTCGAGATCACCCAGGAGCAGGTGAACACGTTTGCCGTTGCAACCGGCGACCACCAGTGGATCCACGTCGACCCCGAGCGCGCCAAGGCGGGTCCGTTCGGCGGTCCGATCGCCCACGGCTACCTCACGTTGTCGCTCGGCCCGATGCTCTCTCCACAGATCTTCGGAGTCTCCGGCGTGGCGATGGGCGTCAACTACGGCGCCGGCAAGATCCGCTTCCCGTCTCCGGTCCCGGTCGGCTCGAAGCTGCGCCTCGGCGTCACCCTCACCTCGGTCGAGGACATCGCCGGCGGAGCGCAGGTCACACAGGAGTTCGTGTTCGAAGTCGAAGGCGCTGCGAAGCCGTCCTGCGTCGCCGAGGTGATCTTCCGCTACTACGTGTAGAAGTAACGATTGGTGTCAGACACCAATCGTTACATCTACGGGTTCGACTTCTCGAGGAGTTCGAATTCGTGGACGAAGCGGGCGGCCAGGTCGGCCAGATCCGGGATCTGCTCGCGGTCCGAGACGAGACTGAGGCACAGCCGATCACCGACCGAGATGGCGCCGATGTGCAGACCCATGCCGTCGACCACGCCGAGCACCGGATAGATCCCCGTCACCTCCGCTCCGAGCGCATACTGCGGTTCCTTCGACCCCGGCACCGAGGTGATCGTGGTGTTGAACGGCGGCATCAGTCGATCGGCCAGCGGGCTGCGCTCGAGCAACCGCGACGCCACGATGCCGATCGCAGGCGTGCCGCCACCGATCCCGCGGATCTCCGCAACGGTCATCGCACCGTGGCGGTTGACCGCCTCCTCGATCTGTTCGTGCACGAGAGCGAGACGTTGCGGGATCCGGTGCACGTTGGTGCTCAGACTCACTACGGCACCGGCGATGCCCTCGATCGCCTCCGGATCGGTCACCGACAGCGGCACGAGCGCCTTGAGCGTCTCGCGTGGCAGCTCGTCGTGCTCGAGCAACCACCACCGCAGCGCTCCGCCGGCCACCGCGGTCAGCACGTCGACGGTGCTCACGCCGAAGCGACTGCGAACCTGTGCGATCCGCTTCAGGTCGAGCTCGGCACCCGCCCACCGACGATGCGGTCCGATTCGAGAGTTGAACGAGGTGCGCGGCGTGATCCCGGACTGCTCGGCGATGACGATCGAGCGCTGCGAACGTTGATTCATCAGCGCCAGTGCCGGGTTGAGGACGTTGCGCATGCCCGGCACCGAGTTCAGCACCCGCGGCACGGCCGCAAGCGTTCGTACCGGATCGACCACGGCATTCAGCCACGCCCGCGTTCCGATGTCGTGCATCGACGGGCCGGATTGGGGCACCCACTTGCGAACCGTGCCGTCGGGCTCACCGATCAACTCGGGTGAGTCACCGATCAG
>JBGTCW010000326.1:0-15858 GCA_041748635.1 Ilumatobacteraceae bacterium
GAGCGGTACGAGGGGACCAGCGCTGCTCGAGGACTTCGTGATGCGGGAGAAAATCTTCCACTTCGACCACGAACGCATTCCCGAGCGCGTGGTCCACGCCCGCGGTTTCGGCGTCCACGGCCGGTTCGAGAACTATGACGATCTCTCGTCCCTCACCGCTGCGGCCCCGTTCTCCGACGCAGGCAAGACGACGGAGGTCTTCGTGCGGTTCTCGACCGTCGCCGGCAACAAGGGGTCGGCGGACCTGGCCCGCGACACCCGCGGCTTCGCCGTCAAGTTCTACACCGACGAGGGGAACTGGGACCTCGTCGGCAACAACATGCCGGTGTTCTTCATCCAGGACGCGATCAAGTTCCCCGATCTGGTGCACTCGGTGAAGGAGGAACCGGACCGGGGATTCCCGCAGGCGCAGTCCGCTCACGACAACTTCTGGGACTTCGTGTCGCTCATGCCCGAGACGATGCACCACCTGATGTGGGTGATGTCGGATCGCGGCATTCCACGATCGTTCCGGATGATGGAGGGCTTCGGGGTCCACACGTTCCGGTTCGTCACCGCCTCCGGTGAGTCGAGCTTCGTGAAGTTCCACTGGAAGCCGGTGCTCGGTCTGCAGTCGGTGACCTGGAACGAGGCGGTCAAGATCAACGGCGCCGATCCCGACTACCACCGCCGTGACATGTGGAACGCGATCACCTCGGGCGACTTCCCCGAATGGGAACTCGGTGTCCAGGTGTTCGACGACGAGTTCGCCGACTCGTTCGACTTCGACGTTCTCGATGCAACGAAGTTGATCCCCGAGGAGATCCTTCCCGTGCGACCGATCGGCAAGATGGTGCTCGACCGGGTGGTCGACAACTTCTTCGCCGAGACCGAACAGGTGGCGTTCTGCACCCAGAACGTGGTGCCTGGCATCGACTTCACGAACGACCCCTTGCTGCAGGGTCGCAACTTCTCGTACCTCGACACGCAACTCAAGCGGCTCGGATCCCCCAACTTCACGCACCTCCCCGTGAATGCCCCGCGTTGCCCGGTCGCCCACTTCCAACAGGATGGCCACATGGCAGTGTCGAACCCGGTCGGACGTGCGAACTACGAGCCGAACTCGTGGGGCGCCGCCGGCGGGCCGCGAGAGAACCCAGCGATCGGATTCCGTTCGTTCCCGGCCATGGACGACGGTGCGAAGCGTCGCCTGCGTCCCGAGTCGTTCGCCGATCACTACAGCCAGGCGCGAATGTTCTACCGGTCGCAGACCCCGGTGGAGCGGACCCATCTCGGCGACGCGATCGTGTTCGAACTTTCCAAGGTCGACACCCTCGCAATCCGTCACCGTGTCGTGGCGTCGTTGCGTAACGTCGACGACGACCTGGCTCGCCATGTCGCGGCCGGCCTCGGCATGGATGACCTTCCCAAGCGACTCGAGCCGGCGCAGGCGCCGATCGACGTCGAAAACTCGCCTGCTCTCAGCATGTTGGCGAAACCACTCGAGACGTTTCGGGGTCGCCGCCTCGGAGTCCTCGTTTCGCAGGGCGCCGACGCCAAGACTTTGCGAATGCTGCACAAGGCAGCCGAGGCCGAAGGCATGACGATGACCATCGTTGCGCCGACTCGCGAGGGCATCACGGACAACGATGGTGCTCTCGTCGAGGTGGCGGAGAAGATCGACGGGGGCCCGTCGGTGCTGTTCGACGCCGTCGCCGTCGTCGTCGCCGCCGACCATGCCGACCACGTTGCGGCACTTCCCGGCGTGAAGGATTTCGTCAGCGACGCGCATGCGCACCAGAAGTTCGTGGCGTACACCGATGACGCCGCGGCGGTCTTCGCGGAAGCGGCCGTCGACCACGAGTCCGGACCCGGCTACCAGCGTCTCGACGGCACTCGCAAGAACGCCGATGCATTCGTCCACACCTGCCGCCAAGTGCGTGCGTGGGATCGCTCCATCGGCTGAGTCCCCAGCATCCGATGTCGAACTCACGGTTGGTTCGCTGTGAAGTGGGCACTGTGCCGCCATGAAACTCATCATCGGATTCATTGCAGGTCTCGTCGTCGGTGGCTTCTGGGTGTCGAACTCCACCGAGCAGCAGCGACGCAGCGCACGTGAGGCCGCTGCGAACGCGGCCAAGCGAGTGAAGGAATCTCGGATCGGCAAGGCGGTCGATGCCAACGCATCGAATGTCGCATCGACCGCCGCCGAGCGAGTGGTCGACGCCGTCGACAGAACCGGCGAGGCGATGGCCGACACGATCGCTGGCGACGGCGCACCCACTTCGTGAGGACCGTCGGACACGCTCTGCGATGAGCGAGTCCGGCAGATACCGAGGGTCTCGCTCATCGCAACGGACCGGGCACTCCCTGTGATGAGCGGAACGGGCAGATAGAGAGGGTCTGGCTCATCGCAACGACCTTGGCCGTGCGCTGCCAACGGCGGGCGGCTGGTCGTCAGCGATCGATGTCGAGTGTGACCGGTTTGCCGTTGCGCACGAGTCGCGCAGAGAGACGGCCTGGCCCTCCATCGAGGGCCTGTTCCAGGCAGGTGATCGAGTACTGCGCCACGCCGTCGAGGTGGGTGATCGTGTCGCCAGGGCGGATGCCGGATCGATCGGCCCTGCCGCCACTCGTCACCGCTTCGACGAGGAGACCGTGCTGGCTGGGAAGGCCGACGTCGGCGCGCTTTCGCTGCGCGACCGGTGCCGGAGTGACCACGAAGCCGAGGTCGTGATCGGGGCGCGCCTCGTCGGGCTGCTCGATGTCGACCAGGATCGTGCGGAGGGTCTGGGCAAGAGCGTCCCGCTGGGGTTCGGGTAGCGAGGCGATCAGTCGGGCCTCGTTCGCAAGATGCTCGGGCGCAACCTGATCGAAGAGATCGGCGCCAGCCTCGGTAAGGGTCACGATGGACGCACGGGCATCCGTCGGATCGGCAGCCCGCGTCACGAGGCCGCGATCGACCATCTTCTCGATACGCAGGCTCACAGTGCCCGATGTCAACCGGAGCGCCGACATGATGGCTCGCTGGTGGAGTTGGTGCGGGCTCGGGGCCCGTCGAAGGTTCGACAACACCGCGAAGTCGGTGCTCGTGATGCCGTGGCGTTGGAAGACCCGTTCGATCTCGACGTTCCACACCGCAGCGATCCTGGTGAGCCGGTAGACGATCGACACCGCCGCCGTATCGAGATCGGGTCGCTCGGACGCCCAGCTCTCGATGAGTTGGTCGACGTGATCGCGCATGCGACGGGGGCTCCGCTGGTTTCGCTTCGGCATCGCCGTGGACTCTGCCCGGTGCGACGCGAGTTGTCAACATCGCATGTTGTCATTGCTTGATATCAAGCTATTATCGGTCATCGTGAGGAGCCACTCGTGATCGTGAAGCGAAACCTCGCGCCGACGAAGGTGCTCGCCCGATGAGCGACGACCGACCCCGGACAACCACAACCAACCACACAGCCAACCCCATATGAAGGAGCCGCACGTGAGCCACGCCAACCTCAACCCCGTCCACGCCGACAACCCCAAGCGCGTCGCGATCGTGATCGCCAACCCCGCCGTCTCCACCACCACCGGCTGGCCGGTCGGATTCTGGTGGTCGGAGGTAACCCACCCCTACTACTTCCTCACCGAGGCCGGCTACGAGGTCGACATCTTCAGCCCCGACGGAGGTCCGTGCGAAGCCGACGCCATGTCCGATCCCGAGGACGCCAGCCAGTGGCAGGCCGAAGACGTGATCAGCCGCGGCTACAAACACGACCCCGAATTCGTCAAGCTCATCGAGAACACCCGAACCGTCGACGACATCGACCTCCACACCTATGACGCGATCGTCGTGGCGGGTGGCCAGGCGCCGATGTTCACCTTCGACAGCGCGGAGAACCTCCATCGCAAGTTCGTCGAGTTCTACGAGGCCGGCAAGGTCGCCGCAGCGCTCTGCCACGGCACAGCGGTCCTCCGCTACGCAACGCTCGCCGACGGGACGCCGTTGGTGGCGGGCAAGACGGTGACCGGTTTCCCCAACGTCGAGGAGGACTTCGCCGACAACGCCGTGTGGGAGATGGGCGCGCTCACCCGCGACACCCACGTCATGCCGTGGCGCATCGAGGACGCGCTCACCGAGCTCGGCGCGAACTACGTCCAGGCCGGATTGTTCACGCCGTTCGCAATCCGCGACGGCAACCTCGTCACCGGTCAGCAGAACTACTCCGGTGCCGAGGTCGCCAGGGTCATCCTCGAAGCCGTCGGTCGCTGATGGACACCTGGGACGCCTGCCGCTCACGACGCAACGTCCGTCAGTACGACGGGCGGAAACTCGACGTTGACACGCTCGATCGGATCGTCGACGCTGGTCGCCGCGCGCCGTCAGCGTTCAACTCGCAACCATGGGACTTCGTCACCGTCACCGACGGCCCGATCCTCGCCCAGCTCGCCACGGTGTGGGGCGGTGCTGGCCACGTTGCGGCCTCCGCCGCCACGATCGTCGTCACGACGCCGGTCCAGCCCGATCCCGACCGGGCGCGCTGGTCGGAGTTCGACCTCGGTCAGGCGGTGATGGCCATGGCGGTCATCGCCGCCGACCTGGGCGTCGGAAGTGCTCACGCACTCATCGACGATCAGGACCGGTGCCGCGAGCTCCTCGGCATCCCCACCGGCCAACGGTGCGCCTACCTCCTCGCGCTCGGCTACCCCGCCGACCGGCCCCTTGCGCCGCTCGATCGCCTCGACCGTCGACCACTCGACGACGTCCGCCACCGCGAACGGTGGTGATCGAGGACGGTGGCGATCGAGGCCGCTGCCGTCACCCGATACGGATCGAGGTTCCGCCGTCAACGGGCAACACGACACCGGTCACGAATCGAGCCTCGTCGGATGCCAGGAAGAGCGCTGCGTTCGCTGCGTCCCACGCGGTTCCCATCCCGCCGAGCAGCGGGACTTGACGATTTCGTTCGCTGCGAACCTCGTCGGGTGACAACCCACGCGCTGCGGCGATCCCACCGACGGCCATCGGCGTGTCGACCAGGCCGAGTGCGATGGCGTTGCAACGAACGCCGCGCGATGCGTTCGACTGCGCGATCGACGTCGTGAGGCGGTTGACACCCGCCTTCGACACCTCGTACGCGACCTGGAAGCCTCCGGCGAACGACGCCGCCGACGACACGTTCACGATCGCGCCACGCCGGCGTTCGCGCATCGAGGGAAGCGCAGCCCGACACATCTTCCACATCGACGTGACGTTGACGTCGATGATGCGTTCGAATGCCGACGCGTCCGCGGAGTGAGCCGGGCCGTCGCCGCGTCCACCGATCCCCACGACGTTCACCAGCACATCGATCCGGCTCCATCGCTCGAGCGCATGGGCAACGATCGCGGCGCACTGTTCGTCGTCGGTGACGTCGGCGGTGAAGGCGCTCGCGTGACCTGAGTGGTCGCGAATCGACGCCACGGTCTCGTCGGCGCGATCCGCGACGCGGTCGACACACAGCACCTCGGCGCCCTCGCGTGCGAACGTCGTCGCAATGGCTCGCCCGTTGCCGATCGTGTCGCCCGGGGTCTGGCCTGCGCCGACGACGACGGCGACAAGCCCCGCAAGGCGTCCGTCTGACATGCGGCGTCAGCCTGCGTCGCTCGGCAACGCGATCACGACACCCCGGTCGCCATACGGGATGCGTTTGCGCTTCACGATGCCGCCGATCGTGCCGATGAACTTCGTCACCTTGGTCATCATCCCGTACTTGGCGACCACCTTCTGACGGATCGCATCGAGTTCGACGCCGGTGACGAGCTCGGCGGTCGCGTCGACCATGGAGGTGCCATCTTTGGGCTTGCCTCGCACGTCGCACGGCTGCACGGTGACCCGCGGCGTGTGCGCGAGGCGCTTCGCCTTGCCGGAGCCCGAACTCGTCCAGAAGCCGAGACGGCCACCGTCGAGCGGCACCGACCACACGGGCGTTGCCACCGGGGAGCCGTCACGTCGGAACGTGGTGAGCAGGATGTACTTCTCGTCGGCCAGGCTCATGCGCGCAGAGTACTCCCCCGTCCAGCCTGTATCGTCCATCGTCGAATGACGATGAATGAGCCAGCGATGGCCGACACTGACGTGGCAACCGACACCGACGCCGTCGTCGCCAAGCTGTCGACGCTCGATCGGTTCCTGCCGGTGTGGATCGGCTTGGCAATGCTGCTCGGCATCGTGCTGGGGAAGGTGTTCGGCGGGCTCGACGACACCTTGGATCGAGTGAAGGTCGACACGGTGTCGCTGCCGATCGCCATCGGGTTGCTGGCGATGATGTACCCGGTGCTCGCCAAGGTGAAGTACCGCTCGATCGGCGAGGTGGTCGACCGGCGATCGCTCGTCATGTCGCTAGTGCTCAACTGGCTGATCGGGCCGGCGCTGATGTTCGCGCTTGCCTGGTTGCTGCTCCCCGACCTGCCCGAGTACCGCACCGGGCTGATCATCGTCGGGCTGGCTCGCTGCATCGCGATGGTGTTGATCTGGAACGACCTCGCATGCGGAAGCCGGGAGTTGGCTGCCGTTCTGGTGGCGATCAACTCCGTGTTCCAGATCGTTGCGTACTCGATCCTCGGCTACTTCTACCTCGAATTGCTGCCGAGCTGGCTGGGGCTCGATTCCGACGGGATCGACGTGACGGTCTGGGAGATCACCAAGTCGGTACTGATCTTCCTCGGCATCCCGCTCGTCGCCGGATTCCTCACTCGGCTGATCGGCGAGCGCCGCAAGGGAACCGAGTGGTACGAGGAGACGTTCCTGCCCCGCATCGCTCCGATCGCGCTGTACGGCTTGCTCTTCACGATCGTGATCCTGTTCGCGCTGCAGGGTGACGCAATCACGAACGCACCGTTCGACGTGGCCCGTATCGCCATCCCCTTGATCATCTACTTCGCGATCATGTGGGGCGGATCGTTTGCCGCCGGATACAAACTCGGCTTCCCCTACGAGCGCAACACCTCGATCGCCTTCACGGCGGCCGGCAACAACTTCGAGCTCGCGATCGCCGTGGCGATCGGGGTGTTCGGGGTGTCGTCCGGCCAGGCGCTGGCGGGGGTGGTCGGTCCGCTCATCGAGGTGCCAGCCCTCGTCGGCCTGGTCTATGTCGCACTGTGGGCCCGACGCCGCTACTACACGTCCGCGGGCGAGGTACCCGGAGAACCGCGATGACCTTGGCCGAATCGGGAGCCTGCCGCGTCCCGCCCGCTCTGCCGGACTCCGTCGAAGTGCCCCACGACGACGACCTGGCCGCGATGGCCAAGGCGATCGGCCACCCGGCGCGTCTCGCGATCATTCGACTCCTCGCCAATCGCGACACGTGTGCCACCGGCGACGTCGTCGCCGAGCTGCCACTCGCCCAGTCGACCGTGTCGGAGCACCTGCGGATCCTGCGCGAGGCGGGCCTGATCGTCGGCGAGATCGAAGGCCCCCGCACCCGCTACTGCGTGAACGCGGCCGGGCTCGCCGCGCTCCACGCAGGCCTCGCCGCGCTCCTCTGACGTTCACGATGTGCCAGGCACATCGTGTACGTCGCAGCTCCGACGGACGACCGGCGGTGAACGAGAGGTCGTTATTCGATCGATTCGCACATCGCTCATCACTCGGCTGCTTTCTGCCTCTGGCAGAAACGGACGCCGAGATCGGTCGACGATGGCACGATCCTCGGATGGCGTCCTCACTCAACGACCGTGTGCATGAACGGCTCCTCGAGCGGCGCATCGTCGTGCTCGGCGACGAGGTGACCGACGAGTCGGCCGAACGCGTCGTGTCGCAGTTGTTGATGCTGTCGGCCGACGACGCCGCGGCCGACATCTCGTTGCACATCAACTCACCCGGCGGCTCGGTCATGGCCGGGCTCGGGATCTACGACATCATCCAGCTGATCCCGAACGATGTGCGAACCGTCGCCGTCGGTCTTGCGGCGAGCATGGCGCAGGTGGTGCTCTGCGCCGGCACCCCCGGCAAGCGGTACGCGTTGGCGAACGCCCACGTCCTGATGCACGAGGGGTCCGCCGGCCTGGGCGGCGCCGCGGCCGATGTCGAGATCCAGGCCGCCCACCTCGTCGCCACCCTCGACCGCATGCGCTCGATCGTGTCGCTGCACACCGACCAACCGATCGATCGCGTCGCCGTCGACATGGGACGCGACCGGTGGTTCGACGCCCCTGCGGCACTCGAGTACGGATTCGTCGACCACATCGCGAGGTCGATGGACGAGATCTGCCCGCCCGGTCGCTCCCGGCCGATCGGGCTGATCGTCGACGGGTCAGCGGTGGCGTCGTGAGCAGCTACACGATCCCCTCGGTGATCGAGACCACGCCACGCGGTGAGCGGGTCACCGACATCTACAGCCGCCTGCTCGGTGAGCGCATCGTCTTCCTGGGCACGCCGATCGACGACGGCGTGGCGAACGTCGTGATCGCTCAGCTGCTCCACTTGGCCGCCGAGCACGCGTCGAGCGACATCTACCTCTACATCAACTCGCCCGGCGGTTCGTTCACCGCCACGATGGCGATCTACGACACGATGCAGTTCGTGTCACCCGACGTCGCCACGCTCTGCGTCGGGCAGGCTGCGTCGACGGCGGCATTGCTGCTGGCAGCCGGCACGCCCGGCAAGCGGACGCTGCTCGAACACGCACGTGTGCTGCTCCACCAGCCACATTCGGAAGGCACGCGGGGATCGATGAGCGATCTCGCACTCGAGGCCGCTGAGTTGGCACGAGTTCGAGCGGAGGTCGACGCCGTCCTGGCTCGGCACAGCGGTCGGACCGAAGGTGAGATCAGGGCCGATACTGATCGGGCGCTGGTGCTGGCCGGGCACACTGCCGTTGACTACGGGTTGGTCGACGCCGTCGCCGACGGATCACGCCGCCAGCTGTTGGATCCGACCGTGGCGTTGCGACCCGGCGCGTAACCGGTCGGCTGACCGCTCGAGCACGTCGGCCAGCGGGATCTCCAGCGCGGCACAGATCGACGCCAGCACGTCCGACGATGGTTCCTTGAGCCCCCGCTCGACCTCTGAGAGGTACGGCAGCGAGACAAACGCGTCAGCGGCGACGTCGGCAAGGGTGCGCTCCTGGACGTGGCGTTCGTCGCGCAACACGTCGCCGATCACTTCTCGAAGCGCTGGCTCACGATCGTCGGCCGACGCCGGCGCTGGGCGTGCCGTCGGGAAGGCCAGCACCTTCGCGCCCGGCGCGTCGTCGCCCTGCTCCTTCGACACTCTCACGACGATAGCCGCAGCGTTCACAGCGTGGTCGCGTCGCGGGCGTGATCGCGCGAGACTGCAACCGTGACCGAACGGCCCGGCTTTTCCGACTCAGCGAGGGTTCGACGAACGATGCATCGGGCACATCAGCTGCGATGAAGCGACGATCCACCTCGATCCACGGGTCTGATTCCGAGCCGAACACGATTCGGTCGCTGTTCGGGTCTGCCGTGTCGGCACTCGGAGACCTCTACGACCGTGCGGTCGACTCGGTCCTCATCCGCCCGCACGACATCGCCACCGCCGACGAGGCCGTGGCGCTCGCTCGCTCCGACTTCGCCTGGAACGCCGACGCGATGACCGATCAGGTTCGTAAGGTCGCGCTCGTCCTGCTCCCACTGCTCCGACGCACGGGCGTGGTTGCGAAGGCGCCGGGGTTACGAAGGGTGCCGGGCATCGCTGTTGCGACGACGTTGGCGGCCGTCAGCACCCAGTTGTGGTCGGGCGTCAAGGAACTCCAGATCCTGACTGCGTTGATCGCCACCCGCTTGCGGCGCGCCGGCTACGAGGCCGATCCGCCGCTGGTGAAGCGGCTTGCGATCGAGTTGTACACCCATCCCGACCGTCAGCCAGCTCTGCTGTCGGTGCCGACGAGCATCACCAGGATGGTGGCACGGTGGATGGTGGGGGGCGTGTTCGGCCGCAATACCTCCACTCGGGCTCGCAAGGCGTTCGTCGCCGCCGAGCACCTCGATCTCGATGCCGTCATGGCGAACTGGCAGCGCCCGAACCCCGACGAACTTGGACGCTGAGCGTCAAGCGCTCTGGCCGCGTCAGGGGCGTTTGCCCGGTCTACGGTTGTCCCACCGATCTGGGGTTCGGTGTCGGCTGTTCTCGGCTCGAAACCCACGACGGAGCACACGGTCCAGGGACCAAATGCTCGACCCGATCGTGATTTTGTGTCGCGCAACTTGGGCCTGACTGCGCCGCGACTTGCTGTGGCACCACTGGATTGCCGGGCGGGTGTTGTCGAGCGCGTCGGAGACGGCCGCGCAGCCTTGCGGCGTGCTCTCAGACGGGGCAATCTTCGCTCGTGGGTACAGCACAGGAGACGTACGGCGAGATGGTCCGCGAAGGTCTTCGGCCGTCGCTCGAAGCGCTGGGCTTCAAGGGGTCCGGCACGACGTTCACGTGGCCGTCGCGAAGTCACTTCTCGCATCTCGGTCTGCAGAAGTCGCAGTTCAGCGATCGAGACGCGCTGCGCTTCACGATCAATGTGACCGTTGCTGACAAGAGCTCGTGGGAGGCCGCTCGTACCGTGAAGCCCTACCTGCCGAAGAAGCCAGCGCCGAACACCTTCTACGGTGACGACATCTGGCAGCGGCGAATTGGAACGCTGATGCCGAGCGGGGAGGACACGTGGTGGACTATCTCGGCGGGCGACAACTGGCGTCCCGTGGCCGAGGCAATCCTCGCCGCCGTCACGACATACGCCCTGCCGGAGTTACAGAATCGGGATGCGCCGTAACAGCGCCCGTTAGCGCTGCAGTTCGACCTCGAGCTGGTGACGGGATTACGGGGCGCCGCAATGGGGCCTGATTGCGGCACGTGCTCGCCACCTGCGACCGAATTACCGGGCCCATAGTACGTGCGGCTCGCCGCGGATCTCCGCTCTGCGAGATCGCCCTGAGCCGTCTCGACGAGTCCGGTCCACGTACGCCATCGTGTCCCGGGTCTGGGTCGACGTGCCGTGAAAGTGCAGTGCTCGCCGGCCATCCACGATTCCCAGTCGTCCAGTGCACCGACGCCGTCGCGATCGACCGCCCGACGGAGGCGTTCCTCGCGAGGAGTCTCGATCCAGATCAGAAAGCTGAGGTGCTCAGCCCACTCGGAGCGACCTGCCGAGACTCCTTCGACGATCACGATCTGGGCAGGCTCGACGGCGTGCCATTCGGCCAACGTCTGTGACGGCCAGTCGTAGCGCTGGTACCGCGCTGCGTCACCTCGAGCGAACGGCTCGATGACTTGTTCGAGAAGCCGTGGCCACCAGTCGATCGCGTTGTCGGCAGCTGCGAAGTCGTCGGTGTGAACCACCGGTGCTCCGCCAGCCGCATTGGACAGCTCGCGAGCGAACGTGGACTTGCCAGCGCCGCCCGGTCCGTCGACTGCCACGAGTCGCAGCGGCCCGGGCTTGGCCAAGATCGCTGCAACGATCTCGTCGAGAGACATGAACCGAGCATTGTCGCTCCGGAGCATCGCGGCTCGGTCGGTTCGGGAAAGTGCAGGGCGCCGCAATGGGGCCGAAACCGAGTGGTCGGGCTGTCGAGGAAGGCGAAATTCTGCGCGGCGATATGTGGCGCTGCCTCGATGTTCGCTCTCGGTATGTTCTCCACGTGTCGACCTCCGACAACCGGCAGGCCGGTCCGAAGCGGTGAGTGACCCCTTCGGATTCTCGTGGACTCGACGGAAGAACGGCGATGTCATCATCGAGCACCATGGTCGACGGGCCGCAGTGTTGCGTGGCCGCAAGGCTGAGGACTTTGTTGACGACGTGGCCGTGGGGAACGACCAAGACGTGATGGCGAGGGCAACGGGCAACTACAAGCGCGGCAACGAACGAGAGAGTCGGAACCACTTGCGGAACCGCTGAAGACCTCAACGTCGTGTTTCACCGATCGGGCCGATGGCGTCGGCGAAGTGCTGCGTCACGATTGGGCCGAGGTGTGGCACCGCCATCGGCGAAAGCCCCGTGATTTCATGCGAGGGTTCTCGCGCACGTGGCGTGGGCCACGGCCTGCCTTCGGTGGAGTCTCGGCCAGCGCGTTACGCCGTGTGTAGCGAGGAACGGATGGCGAGTGAACACGTGCCAGGAAGCCGGCTCGTCACCACCAGTCGTGGAAGGATTGGATGGTGGTGGGCAGCGACCAATCCCCGTGGCACCGAAGGATCGAATGGTCATAGAGGCAAGCGAAGCTGGCTTCGATGCGGTGATCTACGCGATCCTCGCCGTGCTCGTCAGCGTGCCCCTCGCCGGTCTTCTCATCGCCGGCGCCGCAAGTCGACTCGGTGGCCGAGGGTTCGGATTCGGGTCAATCGGCATGGGAATCGTTGTCTCCGTTGCGGCGGGGGTTGTCGTCGTGGTCCTCCAGAGAACGATCGGTGGCGAGGTGACAGGCTGGGATCTCGTCTGGGCGGCAGGCCTGACACTGGCTGCGGTGTGGAGTCTGCGCCGGTTGTCATCGCCGCCGCCGTCGTCGACGGAACGGACTTGAGGAATCCGCAGCGAGAGCGTCCAAGCCCTTCAGCTCCGGAGGCGCATGACCGTGTGTTCCAGCCGGATTATGCAGCGTGCGGCTTGGGCCGGAGTGCGGGGCGGGTCGTTCCCGATCGCCGGTGATTATCCGGAGCATTATCGAGAAGTCTTCATCCGGCTGACATCGACGCTTGCGTCGGGCGCGCGGGTCAATCTGCTCGCAGCGGACAGCCCCGTGAGCAGCCGACTGTGATGCGTCGCGGCGGGACGCGAATCGACGGTGCAGTCAGATGCGTCCGACCAACCCGGTTAGTGTCGAATGGTGACCGTTCTGCTCATCGCCACGTACAACATTGCCGATCCCGAGCGGTTCGCTGACTACAGTCCTGGCAGCGTGCCCGTCATAGCTGCGACCGTTGCGAAGCATGGCGGCAGGTTCGCTTTCGCGTCGGCCCCACAGATGCTCATGGGCGATGCTCGTGACGTAGCCGTCGGGCTCGAGTTTCCTGATGCGGACGCGGCAAAGGCATGGCTGGACGACCCCGACTACGCGAAGGTCGCTGGCATTCGGCTGGCTTCGACTACGGATTCGCACTCCTTCATCGTGGAACTGCTTCCGTAGACGCCGAAGAGACGCTCAGAACTGCTGATCTGCGCTCCAGTCCGACTCAACGGGCCGCTGGCACAGCATTGCGAATACCCAGTGCTTGGCTTGGGTCGCGGTGCGGCGGCCTGCTCCTCGCGCAGGCGGTGTATGTGCGTGCCGATATCGAGTGCTTTCATCTCGCACCCTGGTCGAGCGTCCGATCGTGTCGCATGTCTCACATACGGGTGCTGTACCGGACACGTTGCGATGGGGATGCTGTGTGGGGTCGAGTCGTGTCGTCACCGCACAGCGCGTCCAGCGATGGATGGTTGCGGCGGGTAGGTGTGGTCTACACCTCGCATACCGCGATCGCCGGGGCGTCGCGTCGGGCCTTCTCGGTGGCGCTCGGGAGGTCGGCGAGCACGGTGTACTTGGTTTGGTTCAGGTCGATCTCCAGCGCCGCCGCGTCGGCCACGGTGAGGCACTCGATGAGGTCCTTCGATGCCAGGGTCCGGCCGCCGGTCGCGCATGCTTCTATCCGGGCAGCGTCGTTCACCTCGTCGCCAAGGGCGGTGACCTCGGTTCGGCCTGCAGTCGCGATCTGGCCGACGTAGAGCCGGCCACCCCAGTGAAGGCCGAATCGAAGGGTCACCGACTCGTCCTGTAGGTCGCTGCGTTGGACCACGTCGGAGAGCACGGTTCTGACTGCCCGGGCGGCCTCGATGCACGATCGTGCCGCGGCAGACTCCGAGCCGGCCGTTTCGGCGAGGAAGAACGCTGTGACGCCGTCGCCCGCGTGGCGCCCCACGATGCCCCCATGGTCGATCAGACACTGGTCGACGGCGCGGACCATGCGTCGACCGAACGCGAAGTACTGCGGCGTCGGCACCCGCTTTGCCAACGGGGTCGATGCTTCGAGATCGGCAAAGAGGATCGCGCCGGGACGGCGGTCGGGGCGAGCCACCATCTCCATCCGGTCGAGGTGACGGAGATCAGCGAGTGCGAGCGCTGAGAAGACCATTGACATTCCCGCTTCTGGCCGGTAATCGACGACGTATCCGATATGCAGCCCGGCAGAGTCGTGCAGCCGCGTCGCGAGAGTGCTGATTTCGGACTGGACGCCCCGAGTCGGTATCCGCGTACCGGTGCTATCGACGTGGTTGCTGCTCGCGATCGCAGGCGGTGGTGCGGGCTCAATCTCATCGACGAGGTCGACAAGGCTCGGATGGACCCGGCAGCGCAGCACGTCGCGGCCGCCGCTCGTGTCGAAAAGCACCCAAGGCCCATACTTCAGGAACTCCTGATGGCGCGAGAAACCGCCACCGAAGGCCTGCTCCATGTACGCCGTCACCGCCGGCCCGAACCAGATCTCGGGCGGCTCGGCAGGCACCAAGCGATGAGCGTCCCACTTCAGGAACTCGCGAGTCGCGTACACGAAGAACCACTCGGCATCATGGAACACGGCACACGCACCCGCCGCGTCGTAGCCCGCAGCGATGCTGGCAAGTGTGGGGTCGGCCGGCAGCGGCAACCGGTCAGATGACTCCATCGACCGAACCTAATCTCTCCGGACGCCGAATCAGCGCAGCAGGTCCCGAGGCCACCCGGGAATCACAGTCTCGGTCGCTGCACGCCGGCGATATGCGCCCTCGGACTAGAACAGTTCGCCGAGTTGCATCGTGATATCGCGATGTCATGGCAAAGCAGACCACCGTTCGATTGCCAGACAACCTCGCCGACGACGCCGAAGCCGTCGCGCGAGTCCGCGGGGACAGCGTCAACCAGCTCATCATCGACGCACTCGCCGCTGAGATCGAACGGGTCCGCTCCGACGAGGACTTCACCGCCCGCGCCAAGAAGCTGCTCGAGCGTGACCGAGAGATCCTCGACCGCCTCGCGAAGTGACCCGCTGTCTCAGCCTCGCTGAGTTCTGGTACCTCGCCGAACACGTCACCGGCATCAGCGCCGCAACGCTCATCAAGGCCAGCCGGGTCGAGCTCGCCGATTCCGCGCTCCATGCACCACGGGCCGGCTTCGGCGACACCGACTTCTACCCCGATGTGTACGACAAGGCCGCTGGGCATCACCAGCCGGAACAGCTCGGGAAGAGCGCGCTTCCGACGTCACGAGCGACCGGATGGCTCGGTATCGCACACTCGTAGTGCCGCTGTCGGTGTCGCGTGTTCAGGCGGTCTTGGTGCCGTGTTCGAGTTCGCGGACGTCGGAGGGTTTGAGCACGGACCGGCGTTGCGTGATTGCTTCGAGGATCTCGCTGGTGCGGCCGGTCATTCCGAGGCCTCCCGTCGTTGGCCACGCGGCGATCTCTGCTCGTGCGAACTCGGCCCACTTGATGATCAAGTCGGAGAGCTCGAGTTGGAACGTGGCGAAGAGCACCGACACGTGCACGCGCTCGGGGAACGGATGTTGGCCGTCGAGATAGCCGGCGTTGATGTCCAGGACCTGTTCGTAGGTCTCGGCAGCGTCGGTGGTCAATTCGTCGAGTGCCGCCATCGCGTCGTCGATGGTGCCGTGGTCGGCGAAGAGCAGTCGCAGGAGCGCTTCGGCTTCCAGAATCGGAGGCTGAGGGGTGGTCGCCATCCATTCGGCGAGCGCGGTCCGGCCCTCGTTGGTGATCGTGTACACGGTGCGGCTTCGCTCGCCCACGGATTCCTGTTGGGAGGTGGCCATCCCGTGTTGGACGAGCTTCTTGGGTTCGGAGTACAGCAGCCGCTCGGATTTCGGCCAGGCGAAACGCAGGCTGCGAGTTGCCTGCTGGGTGAGCTCGTAGCCGGCCCACGGCCGAATCGCGAGCAGACACAG